>NZ_JBITIH010000001.1:506308-615081 GCF_044458865.1 Micromonospora sp. NPDC050417 | reverse complement strand
AGTCATACCGGTAGTTCCGTTGTTCCATGTCCCGCCACGCCGCCATGACTATCCGCCGCCACCCGATCACCCACCGCACTAACTAAGCGGCATTGGGTGAGTACATCAAAGAACGTGTACGAAATCGACGCTGTGGGCCGTGTCACGGGAACCCAGGTGCTCGACCGGACAGTACGAACATGTGGAGATGAGTTTGCGCGTCCGGGTCCGTGCCGGAGACCCGGACGCGTTCAGAGAGCTGTTCGACGGACACGCTCGCACGGTCTACAACCACGCCTATCGGCTGATCGGGAACTGGTCGACGGCCGAGGACGTGGTCTCGCTGACCTTCCTCGAAGCGTGGCGGCTGCGCGAACGGGTCGACGTCACCGCCGACAGCGGGTCGCTGCGACCCTGGCTGCTCGGCATCGCCACCAACGTGGCGCGCAACGTACGCCGGGCCGCCCGGCGACACGACGTCGCGTTGGCGCGACTATCGCCCGAGGTGGAGCCGGACTTCGCCGACGAGGTCGGCAACCGGGTCGACGACCACGAACGCCTGGCCCTGGTCCGTGCGGCAATGGTGGCGCTGCGCAAACCCGAACGCGAGGTGCTGGCGCTCTGCGTCTGGTCCGGACTGGACTACGCCGAGGCGGCGGTCGCACTCGACGTGCCGGTCGGCACCGTACGCTCGCGCCTCTCCCGGGCACGTAAGAAGCTGACAAAGCTCGTCGCCGCCGGGCGGCTCCGACCTCAAGGAACAGATCGGGAACCGGTTGCCGGCCACGGACAGGTAGATGGTGACCGCGGCCTCGCGGTCCTGTTCGCTCAGGAGAACGCCCAATGAAGTCCACCCCGTCTCAGCCCCACCCGGACGATCGTGCCGAGCTGGCCCGGCTGCTGCCGGACTCCGTGGACCGGGATCTGTCGAGCGAACGCCACCATCGTCTCCAGGAGCTCGTGATGAGCCAGATCCACCAGGACCTACAGACGGCCGAGCGGGCCCCGCGTCGGTTCCCGAAGCGACGGATTGTCGCGTTGGCCTCGGCACTGACAGCCGTCGCCGTTGCCGCCGTCGCGATCGGAATCGGCGGCAACGGCGGCGCCGGCGGCAACGGCGGTCCCGGCCACCCGTACCCGGGCGGTGGTGTGGTCGCACCGCCACCGGGCGCCGGAGCCCGTTCCGGCCAGCAGATTCTGCTCGCCGCCGCCACCACCGCGTTGGCCGCACCCGAAGGCTCCGGCGACTACTGGTACGCGAAGGTGGTTTCCGACGGCGGCAGCCTGCCCGTCAACGCCTACGAGTACGAGTACTGGACCAAGCGGGACGGCCGGACCTGGTTCCGGGCGGAGAAGAGCAACGGGGAGGTGATCGAGTTGGTCGACCCGGTGCCGTTCCGGCTCGGTGCCACCGACATCACCCTCGAAGAGCTTCGGCAGCTCCCGACCTCACCGGAGGCGTTGACGGCATGGATCACCGACTCCGTGGCGAACAGCGGCGCACGATACAGCGGCGGCCTACTGACTCCCGAACTACGGGAGGTGTCCGTCTTCGGAGGTCTGATCTCCCTGGTTTCCCAGCTACCAGCCCCGCCAGCGGTCCGCGCCGCCGCGTTCCGGGCCATCGCCGCCTATCCCCACGTGGAGAGCCTCGGCGAGGTCGAGGGCGGACAGGGCCTGCTGATCTCCCTGGAACAGGCGCAGGAGGATCAGGCGCGGCTGGTGGTCGACCCGGCGACCGGGCAGATCCGTAGGACCAACTTCTTTGTCACGTCGGACGGCGCCTGGGCCAGCGCCGGTGAAGGCGGCTCGTTCACGCTCGTCTCCGAGTGGACGAACACGCTGCCCAGCTAGAGGTGAACGTCGGCTGCGCCGGCGCGCGGCCAACGGTGTGCCGGGTGCCCGTGCAGCCGACGTCCGGCGGGGTTACCTGATCGCGGCGAGGAAGGCGAGCACCCGTTCGGTGAGCAGCGCGGTCGCGTGCTCGTCGTACGCGGGCAGGCTGTCGTCGGCGAAGAGGTGGCCGTCGCCGGAGTAGAGGAACAGCTCGGCGTCGGCGGTCGACGCGACGAGGGCACGGGCCGCTTCGAGATCGCCCTCGTCCACGAAGCTCGGGTCGGCGTCCATCGAGTGGATCTGGACCGGGACGCCCTTCGGCCACGCCCCACCGAACTCCTCGTGCGGGATCGTCGAGTGCAGCAGCAGTGCGCCCTTCGCGGCGGGGCGGGTCTGGGCCAGCATCTGCGCCGGCACCACCCCGAGCGAGAAGCCGACGTACACGAGATCTTCTGGCAGGCCCTCGGCGGCGGCCTGCCCGCGTTCGAGGATGGTGCCGAACCCGATTTTCTGGGCGTTGGCGACCCCCTCGTCGAGGTTGTCGAAGGTCTGCCCGTCGTACAGGTCGGGGACGTGGACCCGGTGACCGGCCCGTTCCAGCAGCTCGGCGAAGTGTCGTACGCCGGGTGTCAGCCCCTGTGCGTGATGGAACAACAGGATTTCCGCCATGCCGTTTCCTCCGATGCGCCGTGCCGGCTGGACTCGTCGCCACGAGTATGGTGCGCGACTCCGACAAAATCCGCCCCTGCGGCGCTCCGGGTTGGTCGGGAGCCCTGACTCGGAAAGTTGAGCATGCTTCGCGCGCGACGGACGTGGTATCGATTCGTCGCTCTGGTGCTGCCGCTCCTGCTTGCGGTGATGACAGCCACGGTGACGGCGCCGGGACCATGTTGTCCCCGCGCCGCCGCCGTTCTCTCAGACCTGCGGTTCGATCAGACCTGCGGTTCGATCCAGATGTTGCGGTAGCGGACGTTGGCGCCCGGGTCCCCGTGGTCCTGGAGCCTGATCGGTCCGACGCTCGGGCCCTCGGCGGCACCGCCACCGGTCGATCCGTTGATCTCCACGTTGTTGTGCACCACCACGCCGTTCCAGATCACGGTCACCCGCGCGTTCTCGGTCTTGGTGGTGCCGTTCCAACGGGCCGCCCGGAACGTGATCTCGTACGTCTGCCAGGTCTCCGGCGCGGTCGCCCGGTTACTGTCCGGCGCCCGCTTCTGGTAGAAACCGCCGCACTCGTTGTCGGCGGGCGTGGTGTCGCCGTACGAGTCGAGCACCTGTAGCTCGTACCGGTCCTGGAGGTAGATGCCGCTGTTGCCACGCGCCTGACCGGTCACCTCCGGCGGCAGGTTCGGAATCCAGAACTCGGCGTGCAGCGTGAAGTCGCCGAAGCTCTGCTTGGTCCGCAGGTCACCACCGAGCACCTCGGCGGAACCGCCGCTGACCGGCCAGGTCGAGGCGGCCCCGTTGGTGTGCTCCCAGTTCGACAGGTTGGTGCCGTCGAACAGGTTGATCCGGGTCGGCGGTGTCGCGGTGCCGTACGCCTCGAACTCGTAGATTCTCGCCGCACCGTCGGTGTTGTTGGTCGGCGCGGTGATGTTCAGCCGCACGTAGCGCGCCTGGACCGGGGTGATGTCGTGCGTGGTGGACGACGCGGTGTTGCCGGTGACGGTGGCGGCGGTGGACCAGGTGGTGCCGTTGGTGCTGGTCGCGATGGTGAAGTCGCGGGTGTTCCAGGCGGTGTTCTCGCCGCCGGCCCCGGCGTGCCGTACGACGAACCGGCTGACGCTCGTCGCCGCGCCCAGGTCGACCTGGAGCCACTTCGAGGCGCCGAGCGAGCACCACTTGTCGAGGTTGCCGCCGGTGTAGCTGCCGTTGACCGCCTTCGCCGGGCTCTCGTTGGCGTTGCAGGAGGAGTCGGCGGTGGCCGGCTTGCCGACCGCGAGGTTGGTGGCGGGCGGTGGTGTGGTGCCGCCGTACGCCTCGAATTCGTAGATTCGGGCCGCACCGCCGCTGCCGGCCTCCGGCGCGGTGATGTTGACCCGGATGTAGCGGGCCTGGACCGCGTTGACGGTGTGGGTGGTGGTCGAGGCGGTGTTGCCGGTGACGGTGGCGGCGGTGGACCAGGTGGTGCCGTTGGTGCTGGTCGCGATGGTGAAGTCGCGGGTGTTCCAGCTTGTCTGCTCACCACCTGCCCCGGCGTGCTGGACCACGAACCGGTTCACCGACTGGGTCGAGCCCAGGTCGACCTGGAGCCACTTGCTGGCGCCGGTCGAGCACCACTTGTCGGTGGTGCCGCCGGTGATGCTGCCGTTGACCGCCTTCGCCGGGCTCTCGTTGGCGTTGCAGGAGGAGTCGGCGGTGGCCGGCTTGCCCAACGCCAGGTTGGTCTGGTTGGCCGCGCCGGGCACGTTGTTCAGCGTGTACCACGCCTCGGTGCTCCAGAGCGCCTGGCCGGTGTTCGAGGTGAACGGCCGGGGCGAGCGGACGTACACCACCCGGTCGGCCTGGAGGCCGTTGATCACCAGGTTGACCTTCTTGCCGTCCGCCGACAGGGTCGCCGACGAGACGGTCAAATTCTGCAGGTTCAACTTCGGCCCGCCGTACGCGGAGGTCGGCTGGTAGCGCCACTGCTGGACCTTGTACGCGGTGGCCAGCGCCGCGGCGGTCGCCGCCGACAGGGGCTGGGTGTACTCCATCTCGAAACCGGTGGCGGTCGCCCGCATCGCCAGGATGTCGAAGGTGTTGGCGCCGTTCGGGGTCAGCTTCTGTAGGCCGTAGCTGAGTTTGCCCTCCTGGCCCCAGTTGCCGCCCGCGCCCAGGCCACCGGCGTAGATCGCGCCGTCCGGTCCCTGGGCGAGTTCGGTGACCCCGGCCTCCAGCCCCTGGGTGAGGCGGAACAGGGCGCCCTGGTACTCGCCGTTGACCTTCTCCAGGTACGCCCGCTGGATGCCGCCGTACGTGACGTCGGAGATGAGCATCTGCCCGGCGAAGGTGCCGCTGTTCAGGTAGACCGGGGTGCTCGGCGAGTTCGCGATCTCGTTCTGCGGCATCCAGAGCACCGGCTTGGTGACGGGGCGGTTGTCGAACGGGCCGGCCGGGTTCATGTAGTGGTTGAAGAACCGGTCCTGCTTGACGTGGAGCAACTTCGACGACGGCAGCCAGCCACCCTGGTTGTCGGTGACGAAGATGCCGCCCTCCGGCCCCCACCCGATGCCGTGCGGCGTACGCAGACCGCCCGCGATGTAGGAGACCTCACCGGTGGTCCGGTTGACCTTGATGGTGGTGCCCCGGTTCGGTGCTGGTTGCGGGTCGGTCGTGTTTCCGCCCAGGTTGATCGAGACGGAGAGGTTCAGATAGAAGAACCCGTCCTGGTAGAGCAGGCCGAAGCCGAACTCGTGGAAGTTGCCGCCGAAGGGCCAGGTGGCGACCGTACGGTAGTTGTCGGTGACCCCGTCGCCGTTGGTGTCGTTGAGTTCGGTCAGCCGGTGCTTCTCCGACACGTAGATCTTTCCATCGACGATCTTGATGCCCTGCGGTTCGCGCAGCCCGCTCGCGACCCGCTGGGTGGTCACCTGCCCGGGACCGGTCGGCCCGGTGGCGTTGCTCAGGATCCAGACCTCGCCGAGTACGTTGTCGGTGCCGCCCCAGGTGGTGATGGCGAGCCGGCCGTCGGAGAAGAAGTCCATCCCGGTCACCTGCGGCTGGAAGCCGCTCGGGCGCAGGTTCGTGAGGCTGTAGTTCGGGTGCACCGAGGTCAACGGCAGCCCGTCGCCGGGGGTGTCGGTGCTCGCCTCGCACTGCTTCTGACCGGGTGCGGTCACCCGTACGACGCCGGAGTCGGTGCTCAGCACCGAGTTCGGCACCAACACGTACGACGCGGCGCCCGGCGGCTGCCAGTGCAGGGTGATCTGCTGGTCCACGGTGCGGTCGAAGTGGTCGATACGCAGCGAGTGGTAACCGGCGGTCAGGGTGATCGCGCCGTCCGCCGGCGGGTTGGCGCCGTGCAGGCCGTCGTGGTCGATGACGACCGTGTTGTCGATGGTCAGCCGTGACCCGTCGTCGCTGTACAGCCGGAAGTTGTACGCCCCCGGCTGGGTGATGTTGATGTTGCCGATCACCTGGCTGACGAAGTTGTCGGCGATGCCGCCGAAGTCCGCGGTGGTGGTCCAGTTGATCGTCGGCATCAGCTTGTCGATGTTCGGGGTCTGGCCGGGCTTGAGGACGCAGATCTCGTCCAGTGGCACCTGCACGTCGAACACGCGCAGCGTGACGCCGGGTTCCTGGGGCGGAACGGCGGCTGCGGCGGCGAGTGCGGCCGGCCCTGGGACGGGGGCGCGGACGGGGCCGGCCGCCGCGGCCGAGGGCAGCGCGGTGGGGACGAGGAGAGTGAGGGCGGTGGCTACGAGGGCATGACGAAACAATCGTCTGTCCATGGCGTCTCCTGGGCGGTGGGGGTGGGACGGTCCACACACGACGCTGTCGCCATGAGTCCCCGGGAGACGCCGACTCGGGGGAGCTTCACGCCGACGATGTGACTTCGCCGATACGCCGCGTTGAGGTTGGCGTCACACTAATCGACATCTGTCGAAATGGCTACACCTTTCGAGGGGGCCGTCGATCGTCCGTTTGTCGATGCAAAAGCCGGTTTTCCTACTGGTTCACGGTGAACAGAAGGACCACCGCCGCGACCACCAGGACGGCCGCCAGCACCGCCAACGCGATCTTGACCTTGCTGTACGGACGCTCGCCCGCGACCGCACCGGTCCGCCCGTTCACCAGCACGTTGTAGGTCCGGCCGAGATACAGGTAGCAGGCGATCCAGACCGGCAAGAGCATCAGCTTGAACCCGACGTCGTGATAGTCCGTCTCGACCGAGTCGACCCGCTGCTCGTCGCCGCCGATGTCCCGCCGGCAGTCCCGTTCGATCACCGGTGCCATCCGCGACTTCGCGGTGGCGAACCCGGCCTCCGGCTCCACGTCGTAGCGCAGGCTCCGGTGCCCGGCCAGATACTCCGGTCGGTAGCCGTCGGCATCCGCCAGCGGCCACGGCGCCAACTCGTCCAGACGCCTACCGCTGACGTGCCCGGTCGCGGCGACCAGGATGTCGTCGAAGTCGCGCCCGACCGTACCGCTCGCCGTGTGCCACCGGGTCCGGCGGACCTGACGGGTACGCGTCTGCGACTGACCGTCGACCGTCTCGGTGTACGTCTCCGTCACCCAGTAGTGCTCGCCCCGCTGCCCCCGGTACCGCGACACGGTCCGCGCGTCGTACGTCCAGTGCGGCAGGTAGGTGCTCGTCGCCGACTCCGCCTCGGACACCCGTTTCAACCCCGACGGCGCGAACCAACGCGACGCCACCCAGCCCCGCAGTGCCTGCCGCACCCCGGCCCGGTCGACCACGAACGGCAGCACCGCCTCCGGCACCACCTGCCCGGTCGCGGCGACGTCCGCCACCATCGCCGCGCCACAAAACTGACACCGGTCCGAGATCGCCTCGGTCTCGGTCTGCGCGCCGCACTTCTGGCAGGTGAAGACGTGCGCGCCGAGCGAGGCCACCGGCTTGCGGGGCAGGCTGACGAACTCGGCGTACGCGTGTTCGCGTACCTGCCGTCCGGTCGGCACCAGAGCCGTCTCGTGCCCGCAGTACGGGCAGCGCAGCACGGTCGTGCCGGGGGCGAACTCGACGCCCGCGCCGCAACCGGCGCAGGGATAGTGCTGCTGGCTCATCCGCTGCTCGCCGCTCATGCCTGCGGCGGCAACGGCGGCGGGGTGGCGGCGAAGACGCTGCCCAACTCGGCGACCTCACCGGCCGGCGCCCACTGCGCCATCCCGACCCGCCACACCAGCGTCGCCCGGGTCAGAGTGCCCGCGGCGAGCTGCCCGGCGAGCCCGGCCAGGTCGTACGGGCCCTGCTGTTGGCCACCGACACCGACGAACCACTGCCCCTGCGCCGGCAACGGTGGTGGACCGGCCGGGGTCGGCACCGGTGGCGGAGTCGGGGCGAGCGCACCGGCCACCCGCTGTCCCGCCGCCATGCCCAGGCCGAGCCCGAAGCCCTCGCCGGCGCCGCCGGAGTTGTTCGCCGCGTCGGTGAGCGCGTTCGCCGCCTGGAACCTCGTGTACCGGTCGAGGTCGCCGACCACGCCCATCGAGGTGCGCCGGTCCAGCGCCTCCTCCACCTCCGGCGGCATCGAGATGTTCTCGATGACGAACCTCGGCACCTGGATGCCGACCGGCGCCAACTCCTGCGTGAGCACCCCGGCGAGGGTCGCGCCGATCGCCACCTGCTGCGCGGCCAGGTCCAGCACGGGCACCCGCGCGGTCGCCAGGGCACTGCCCAGGTGTCCCACGATCAACTGTCGCAGGAACTCCTGCACCTCCTCCGTGCGGAACTGCGGGTCGGTGCCGACGAGTTCGCGGAGCAGCTTCGGGGCGTCGACCACCCGCACCGCGTACCCGCCGAACGCGCGCAGCCGTACCGCGCCGAACTCGGGATCGCGGACGATCACCGGGTTCTGGGTGCCCCACTTCAGGTCGGTGAACTGCCGGGTGTTGACGAAGTAGACCTCGGCCTTCCAGGGCGAGTCGAAGCCGTACTTCCAGCCCTTGAGGGTGGTCAGGATCGGCAGGTTCTGCGTCTGGAGGGTGTACGTGCCGGGTCCGAACGTGTCGGCGATCTGGCCCTCGTTGACGAAGACCGCCGTCTGCGACTCCCGTACGACGAGCTTCGCGCCCATCCTGATTTCGTTCTGGTAGCGCGGGAACCGCCAGACGACCGTGTCCCGGCTGTCGTCGAGCCACTCGACGATGTCGACGAACTCGCCCCGGAGTTTGTCCAGCAGTCCCACTACGTTCTCCTCGCCGTCCCTGCGCCGATCGTGGCCCTGACATTGTTGGCAGACGTCAGCAACACGGCTCCGAACGGCCATCGGTTCGCGGTGGAAACTGTGGTGAAGGCGACGGCCGGGCGGCGGGTGCCGAGGTCCCGCCGGCCGCGCGGGTCGGTGCCGTCGCGACGACACCGACCCGCGCGACCGAGCGGCGGCGCTCAGTCGCGGCCGAGGAAGATCGGGTTGGTCATCGCCACCATCGCGTTCGGGGTGGTGGTGTTCGGGCCACCCGACGCCCGGCGGACCTCGACCCGAACCCAGCGGCTGTAGCGCGGGTACGTGGTCCAGCGGACCGTCGCGGAGCCGGTCTCCGGCACCGTCTCGGTGTACTCCTTGCCGAGCTGGTCGAGGATCGTCACGGTCGTCCCCGGTACGCCGGAGACCGCGACCTCGACCGTGACCGGGGTGCCGATCTCGGCCTTCAGCCGTTCACCGATACCGGCGGTACGCCCGTCGGCGCTGACGGTGAAGGAGAGGTTCACCGCCGACGACTCGGCCAGCCAGGAGCGGCCCGCCTTGAGCCCGGCGAGCAGCGCCTCCCGGCGCAGGTTGTCGGCGTAGACGACGGTGTGCGGCAGCGCGACCGTCTGGCCGGGGCTGTGCGCGTCGGAGTTGCCGATGGCCGGGATGAACTGGCCGGCCCGAAGCAGCCCATCCCAGTGGTTGACCGCCTGCTGGTCCTCGTCGGTCCACGGGCCGTTCCAGATCTCGACCAGGTCGGCGATCTCGTACGCGAACTCGTAGGTGCAGCCGAAGCAGTTGGCGAAGGGGTGCGCGGCGGTCACGAGTCCACCGACCTTGTGTACCTGCTCGGTGAAGCGGCGAAAGTCGGACGGGTCGCCGGCGCGGTAACGCCAGTCGATCCACTTGCCCGCCGGCAGCCCGATCGCCGGCCAGTGCCCGGACCGGGTGGTGACCTCCTCACCGTTGAGGATCAGCAGGTCGTCGGTGGCGTGGTCGCCCCACTGCAACGCCGAGCTGGAGGTGTTGTGGTCGGTGGAGACCATGAAGTCGAGGCCGGCGGCGCGTGCCTCCGCGACCAGCTCCGGGGGCGTACGGCGACCGTCGGAGTGGACCGTGTGCAGGTGGGCGTCGCCCCGGTACCACGACTTGCCGCGCTGACGGGCCGGTGCGGTCAGCGGCGCCGGGTTCGGCTTGAACGGCTTGCCCTGCGGGCCGTAGTGCAGGGTGATCGTGACCTGGTAGTTCAGGCCCTGCGGCGCGACCGTGTACGGGCCGAGGATGACGTGCCAGGTGCCGGGAGTGATCGGTCCGGCGAGGTAGCCGGGCGTCGCCTCCGAGGCGCTGATCGAGAACCGGTCGCGGAAGCCGCCCGACCAGCCCCGGAAGCCGCGTTCGTTGCCGAGCTGGTGGCCCTCGGGTCCGAACATCCCGATGTCGCAGGCGTTGCCCCGGGTGCCGGCGGGCACGGCCGGCTTGTCGTACGAGTAGACGACGTCGATCTGGTTGACCCCGCGCGGCACCTGGACCGGCAGGTAGTACCAGTCGGCGATGCTCGGGGTGAAGGTGCCGGTCACGGTCTTGGTCTGCTCCGTCGTGCCGGTGGTGCCGGCCTCGTCGGTCGACGGCGCCGCGAACGCGACCTCGGGGAGCAGGTTTATCGTCGCGCCGGCAGCCAGCACACCACCCGTACGCAGCAAGTTACGACGGGTCAGGTCTCCGGAAGTCATGCGTACCTCCGCATTCGTGGACAGTGGGCCCGACGCTAGGCCCGCCGAGGTACGGAGAAACCACCAAAAAGTGAACAATAACCAAGAGATCGTGCCCGCTCAGTGTGGACCGGCTCCGGGCGTCACCGAGATGTCCGCTGCCAGACATGTCTGCTTCGCCGGGGCTTTGCGGTCCTCGGCCGGCGGGGTGAATGGTGTTCAATGTAGACGCGCCCGAACCGTGGGAGGTACCACCATGTCCGAGGTCGCCGTCGCGATCGAAACGCACACCCCCGTCCCCGCCGAACGGCTCGACCAACTCGCCCGGGGACTCGCCGACGACCTGCGGGCCGTACGCGGACTGCGGGTCGGCAACGCCGGCTCCACCGCGATCGGCCCCGGCAAGTCGCCGCAGGCGTGGGAGCTGGGCATGCTCGTCGTCGGCGGGCTCTTCTCGGCCACCACCATGCGGACGATCGCCCAGATCGCGATCGCGTACGCCGAACGGGCCAAGGCCCGCTCGATCCGGCTGCGCCGGGGCGACGTCGAACTCGTCATCACCGGCGCGAGCCGGATCGACGACCCCGCCCTGGTCGCCAGGCTGGAGCAGATCTTCGGAGCCGGAGCCGGAGCCGGAGCCGGCACCGGAGTGGGAGCTGCCGCGGCGCCACCCGCCATCGAGGGCAACCGGGCCGGCGAGGCGGGTCGCTGACCGGCGATGGGACAACGTCTCGCCCTGCTCATCGCCAACGACCGTTACATCGACGAGTCGCTCTCCGACCTCTACGCGCCCCGCGAGGAGGCCCGCGACCTCTCCAGCCTGCTGGCCGACGCCGACGTCGGCGCCTTCGACTACGTACGGCTGCTGGAGAACGAGTCGAAGAGCGCGGTCGAACGCGCGATAGAGACGATGCTGCGGACCGCCGGTCCCGAGGATCTGCTCCTGCTCTACTTCTCCGGTCACGGCATCCGGAGCAACAAGCGGGGCCGGCTCTACCTGGCGGTCGCCAACACCGAACTGGACGCCCTGTCGTCGACGGCGGTCTCCGCCTCCTTCGTCCGTGAACTGCTCGACGAGTCCGACGCGGCCAGCTCGGTCATCCTGCTCGACTGCTGCTACAGCGGCGCCTTCGACGGCGAGGGCCTCAAGTCCGCCGACGACCTGCCGATCGACGGGGAGCTGAGCGCCGGCTACGGGCGCTACGTCATCACCGCCACCAACTCCGTCGAACGCGCCGACGACGGGCGGCCGGCGACCGAGGTCACGCCCCGGCTCCGCTCCGCCTTCACCGAGACGATCATCCAGGGGCTGAGCACCGGGGCCGCCGACATCACCGGCAACGGCCGGATCACCCCCGAGGACCTGTGGCGGTACGTGCGGATCGAGTTGCCCCGCCGGGCCCCCAACCAGTCCCCGTGCCAGTTCGGTCGGGCCAGCGACGAGATCCACATCGCTCTCTCCCGGGACGGGCACCACCGCCAGCGACGCCACCGCGACCAACGCGAGATACGCCTCGGTGACCTGCTCGGACCCCTCGAACCCGCCGACGACGTACGACTCTGCGCCACCGAGTGGCGTCGCCGAGGACTGCTGAAGGTGCCGGTCGGCCAGGCCCAACGAATCGACCAACCGGCCGGCGAACCGGTCTGGCTCGACCTCTCCTCCACCGAGGGGCACCTGCTCGTCGTCGGACGGGCCGGCACCGGCAAGACCACCCTGCTGCGCACCATCATCGGCGGGCTCGCCCTCACCCACACCGACCACGAGGTCGCCTTCTACTGCCTCGAATCCGGCGGTAACTGGCTGGGGCCGATGCGCCGCCTGCCCCACGTACGGGCGGTCGTCGGCGACGACGAGGTAGGCGAGGTCGGCAAGCTGCTCGACCAGCTCGAACAGGACGTGCTGCGACGTAAGCAGCTCTTCCGTGAGCACGAGCTGGAATCGCCGACCAGCCTGCGGGCCCGGAGGGCCAGCCTCGGCACCGGGTCGAACCCGGACGTCTTCCTCGTTGTCGACCGCTGGCAGGACTTCGCCAGCCTGGTCCACGACTTCACCGCCCGCGTCGTCGACCTCGCCAACAAGGGCCTCGGCTACGGGGTGCACGTCGCCGTGGTCGACCGGAGCTGGCGGACCATCCCCGAGGAACTGCTCGAACTGCCGCAGTCCCGGATCGAGACCCGGCTCACCCAACCGACCGAATCGCTGGTCAACCCCGACTCCGCCGGGCGGCTGCCGCTCAACCTCCCCGGCTGGGCCATCCTCGGCCGGCGGATGTTCCGGATCGCGATGCCCGACCTGACGGTGAGCGACGTGGAGACCGGGACCGAGACCGTCGACCCGACCCCGGACGGCGCCGCGATGATGGTCACCACGATCGCCGAGGCGTGGGGATCGCCGCCGTTCATGCTGCCGGGCACCGGCTCCGCCCCGATCCTGTCCCCGGTGCCCCGCGACGACCTGCTGACCGCGCTCGGCGTGCCCGGTTACGGCGACCTGCTGCGATACACCGGGGCGAGTACCCCGATCGGCCCGGAGCAGCTACGGGTGCCGATCGGCCTCGACGAGCAGGGCGAGCCGGTGCTGCTCGACCTCAAGGAGGCCGCGCAGGGCGGCATGGGCCCCCACGGCCTGCTCGTCGGCGCGGTCGGCTCCGGCAAGAGCGAACTGCTGCGTACGATCGTCACCGCCCTCGCCATGCGTCACTCGTCGACGGAACTGAACTTCCTCCTGGTCGACTTCAAGGGCGGGGCCACCTTCGCGACGCTGGACCAGCTCGCACACACCAGCGCGCTCGTCACCAACCTCTCCGACGAGCTGCCGCTGGTCGAGCGCCTGGGCGACGCACTACAGAGCGAACTGCGGCGACGGCAGGAGCTGCTCCGCGAAGCCGGGAACCTCTCCAGTCGGTGGGACTACGAGCGGGCGCGGGCCGCCAATCCGGCGTTGGCCCCGCTCCCCGCACTACTCGTCATCTGTGACGAGTTCTCCGAACTGCTCTCCGCCAAGCCCGACTTCATCGACGTGTTCGTCTACATCGGACGACTCGGGCGCTCGCTCGGCGTACACCTGCTCCTGGCCAGTCAGCGGCTGGAGGAGGGACGCCTACGCGGCCTGGAGTCCTCCCTGTCGTACCGGATCGGGCTGCGTACGTTCTCCATGGTGGAGAGCCGCGTGGTGCTCGGTGTGCCGGACGCGTACGAGCTGCCGAACGCACCCGGGCACGGTTATCTGAAGGTCGGCACGAGCGAGCTGACCCGGTTCCGGGCCGCGTACGTCTCCGGGCCGTACCTCGCGCACGTCCCGGAGTCCCGGGCCGACGAGCCGGAACTGGTCGGACGCCGCGTCATCGACATCGTGGTGGACCGGCTGCGCACCGCCGGCCCGGCCGCACACCAGGTGTGGCTACCACCGCTCGGCGACCCGCCCAGCCTCGACACGCTCCTGCAACTGGTGCACAGCCCGACCCACGGGCTGCGCGCGGTGCAGACCACCCCGCTGGTCGTCCCGGTCGGTCTGGTCGACCTGCCGCAGCAGCAGCGTCGCGAACCGCTGCTGCTCGACTTCGGCGGGGCCACCGGCCACGCCGCCGTCGTCGGCGCACCCCAGAGCGGCAAGAGCACACTGGTCAGCACCGTCATCGCCGCACTCGCACTCGCGCACACACCGCGCGAGGTGCAGTTCTTCTGCCTCGACTTCGGCGGCGGCGCACTGGCCAACCTGGCGAGACTGCCGCACGTCTCGGGCATAGCAGGGCGTCGGGAGGCCGAAGCGGTCCGGCGCACCGTCGCCGAGTTGGAGAACCTCCTGGAGACTCGGGAAGTCGCCTTCGCCCGGTCGAACATCGAGTCGATCGTCGACTACCGGCGGCGGCGCTCGGCCGGTGCGTTCCCCGAGGACCCGTTCGGCGACGTCTTCCTCGTCATCGACGGGTGGAGCACCCTGCGCCAGGAGTACGAGAACCTCGAACCGACCGTCACCACCCTCGCCGCGCGCGGCTCCCTTTTCGGCGTACACCTGATCGTCACGGCCTCGCGTTGGTCCGAGATCCGGGTGAGCCTGCGTGAACTGCTCGGCCTCCGGCTCGAACTGCGCCTCGGCGAGCCGACCGATTCGGAGATCGACCGTCGAGCGGCCGGGAACGTGCCGGCCGGGTCACCCGGGCGGGGAATCACCCCGGACCGGATGCACTTCGTCGCCGCCGCGCCCCGGATCGACGGCAAACCGGCCGGCGACGAACTGGCCGCGGCGACCACCGCCCTGGCGAAGTGGGTCGACGAAAGCTGGCCGGGGGAGCGGGCGCCCGTGGTCCGACTGCTGCCCCGGTTGCTCACCCCGGCCGACCTCGCCGAACTGGTCGACCCGGAGCACGAGGGGCTGGCGATCGGGGTCAACGAGTCCGCCCTCGCCCCGGTCTACCTCGAACCGAGCCGCGACCCGCACCTGATCGTCTTCGGCGACGCGGAGTGCGGCAAGACGAACCTGCTCCGGCTGATCGCCCGCACCATCGTCGCGCGGTACTCACCGGAGCAGGCATGCCTCGTCGTCGCGGACTACCGGCGCGGGCTGCTCGGTGCGGTCGAGGGCAAACACCTGATCGGATACGCCTCCTCCAACCAGGTCTCCGGGCAGGTGCTGGGCGAGATCCGCAGCGCCATGCAGGCACGACTGCCGGGACCGCACATCACCCCGCAACAGCTACGCGACCGCTCCTGGTGGACCGGACCCGATCTGTACGTCCTGGTCGACGACTATGACCTGGTCGCCACCGGCGGCAGCAACCCGCTCGCCGTCCTGCTCGAACTGCTGCCGCACGCCCGGGACATCGGGCTGCACCTGATCGTGTCCCGGCGGATGAACGGGGTGTCCCGGGCGCTGTACGAACCGGTCCTGCAACGCCTGCGTGAGATCGACACCCCGACGCTGGTGATGTCCGGCAACCGTGAGGAGGGGGCGGTGGCCGGCAGCGTCCGGCCGACGGCGCTGCCACCGGGTCGCGGCACGCTGGTGCGGCGCCGTGACGGCATACAGGTCGTCCAGACCGCGTTCGTCGAACCCTGAGCCCGACGGCTGCTCAGCCGTTGCTGCCGGTCGTCGGGCCAGACCCGGCGGCCGGCACGGATTCCTCGGTGCCGGCCGACCAGAGAGGGTCGACGAGCAGGGGAGTGACGGCGTACGCCCCGACGACCAGGGCGGCGCTCAGCAACCATCTCGGGTCGGTCGTCGGCGTGAACGTCACGCCCATGAGACAGGTGGCGAAGAGGGCAAGCACACCGCCCACGAGGTGTCTCTCCACGGCCGCCACCCTACGATTCCGGCACCCGACCGGTTGCCCCGGTGGCGAGGCCGGTCCGCGCCAACCGGCGCAGGAGACGGGAACGGGAACGCGGCCGGGTTCGAGAATCTGGCGAAGTGGGCACCTGAAACTCCGACAGTGTCCAGACGACCGCCGGGAGGTCCGGGGTGACCACGTACGGGTTCCACGCATCGCACGAGCAACTGCCGCCGAGCGAGCTGCTGCGCCAGGTACGCGCCGCCGAACAGGCCGGCTTCACCCGGGCGATGTGCTCCGACCACTTCGCACCGTTCGGCCCGGAGCAGGGCGAGTCGGGGTTCGCCTGGTCCTGGTTGGGGGCCGCGCTCGCCACCACCGACCTGCCGTTCGGTGTGGTCAACGCCCCCGGGCAGCGTTACCACCCGGCGATCGTCGCCCAGGCCGCCGCGACCCTGACGGAGATGTTCCCGGACCGGTTCTGGATGGCGGTCGGTAGCGGCGAGGCGGTCAACGAACACATCACCGGCGAGCGTTGGCCGGCCAAGGACGAACGCAACGCCCGGCTGCTCGAATCGGTCGAGGTGATGCGGGCGCTCTTCGCCGGTGAGTGCGTCAGCCACCGGGGCCTGGTCACCGTCGACCGGGCCACGCTCTGGACCCGTCCGGCGCAGCCGCCGCCGATCTTCGGTGCGGCGGTCAGTCCGGAGACCGCCCGCTGGGTCGGTTCCTGGGCCGACGGTCTGATCACCGTGAACCGGCCGGTGGCACAGCTCAGGCCGGTGATCGAGGCGTACCGGGAGGGCGGCGGGGCGGGGAAACCGGTGAAGCTCCAGGTGCACCTGAGCTGGGACCGGGACGAGGAGAAGGCGTTGCGGATCGCGCACGAGCAGTGGCGTACCGGAATTCTCGGCAGTGACGTCGCCTGGGATCTGACGATGCCGGCCGAATTCGCCCGCGCCACCGCGTACGTCAGGCCGGACGACATGCGCGAGCACGTCCTCGTCTCCAGTGACCCCGGACGGCATCTCCAGTGGCTGCGGGAGTACGCCAACCTGGGCGTGGACGAGATCTACCTGCATCACGTCGGCCAGGACCAGCGGGACTTCCTCGACGTCTTCGGCACCCGGATCCTGCCTGACCTGACCTGATCGGCCCGGATCTGAAACGCCCCGGGCCGGTAGGCATGGGTGCGGCCGGAGTGGGTAGGCCGCATCCAACACCGGGGGGTGGAGATGTCGGACGGTGGCGGACCGACCATCGGCGTGATCGGCTCGTACGGGGGCCGCAACCTCGGCGACGAGGCGATCCTGACTGGTTTGCTGGGAGACGTGCGTGCCATCCGCCCGGATGCCCACATCATCGTCTTCTCCCGTAACCCCGAGCACACCGCCCGGACCCACCAGGGCGTGGAGCCGGCGGCCTGGGACGGGATCAGGCGGGCCGAGTCCTCGGTCACGATCGCCCGCCTTGACCTGCTGATCCTCGGCGGTGGCGGGATTCTCTACGACAGCGAGGCCCGGCGTTATCTGCGGCTGGTTCTGGCGGCCCAGGAACGGGGCCTGCCGGTGTTCACGTACGCGGTGGGTGCCGGCCCGCTCAGCGACCCGGTCGACTGCTCGATGGTGGAGCAGAGCCTTGAGGCCGCCATCGAGGTGACCGTACGCGACGACGAGTCACAGTTGGTGCTGGAGGGGATAGGGGTGAACCGCTCCATCACCGTCACCGCCGACCCGGCTTTCCTGCTCGAACCGGAGGAGTTCCCGATGTCGCTGCTGCACCGGGAGGGCGTACGTCGCGGTCGGCGGCTGGTCGGCATGAGCGTACGGGAGCCGGGGCGGGCGGCCTCCCGGCTGGACGTCGACGGTTACCACCGGCTGTTGGCCCAGATCGGCGACTTCCTGGTCCGGCGGCTCGACGCGAACGTGCTCTTCGTGCCGATGGAGCGGGACGACATCAAGCACTCGCACGGCGTGCTGTCCCACATGACCGCCGCCGACCAGGGGCGGATTCTCCACGGCGACTACTCGCCCCGGCAGCTTCTGGGGCTGATGTCGCATCTGGACATGGCTGTCGGAATGCGACTGCATTTCCTGATCTTCGCTGCGATGTCCGGTGTGCCGTTCCTGCCGCTGCCGTACGCGGGCAAGGTGTTCGACTTCGCCCAGCGGATCGGGGTGCCGGCACTGAGCGGGCTCGCCCGGGAGGTGGAGGGACCGCTGCTGGCCGAGGTGGACCAGCTCTGGGACGAGCGGGACGCCCGAGCCGAGGGCACCGCCGAGCGGGTCGACCAGGTACGGCAACAGGCCAGGCTGACCAGCCAGTTGATCACGCCGGTGCTGAAGCGTCTCTGAGGGCAGGTCGCCGGCGGGTAGGGGCCGGCTCGGGTAGTGCTCAGGTGGCCGGGCCTCGCCAGCGGTACACCCAGGGCGGTCCCTCGTCGCGCGCGGACTCCAACTCGTACATCTCCGCGCGGGCCAGTCCGCCCTCGCCCATGTGCGGGTGCACCAGCGGCGGACGCCCATGACGATCGAGTTCGACGGTGACCACCGCACCGTCGGCCACCCCGCCGACCAGCGGGACCTGAGCCGTCGCTCCCATGCCCCCATCTTGCCCGCGCCGGGACCGGCCCGCAGCCGTTCAGCGCCGCAGCCGGCCGGGACCGTGGACGGCGCTGGATCGTGGACGGCGCCGGATCTCATCCGGCCAGGTCACGCTTCCAGCGGATCTCGGTCGCGCACTGTTCGTAGCCGAACCACTTGTTGATCGCCAGCATCGGCTCGTTGCCGGCGTCGTTGTTGGTGAACGCCTCGGTGTAACCGGCCGCCCGCGCCCGGTGCAGCGACGAGGACTTCGCCAGCTTCGCCAGGCCGCGTCCCCGGTACGCCCGCCGGGTGCCCGCCAGCCCGGACATGTAACGGCTACCGCCGTCGGTGATGGCGAAACTGAGCGCGGCCACGACGCCGTCCACCGTCACCACCGAGGTGAGTTCCCGGTCGTGCTCCGGATGCTCCCAGTACTGCGCCAACCAGACGTCGTAGTCGACCGGCGCCGGATCCACGTCGTCCGGCACGTCGGTGCTGGTCTCGTTGTCCGTCTCCCAGATCTCCCGCAGGTCGTCACCGAAACTCGTCCCGGTGCGTACCTCGACTCCCGGTGGGACGGGCGGCAGCGAGGGCAGTGATCCGTCGGTGAGCGGCAGTCGTTGGAAGTGCGCCGACCGGCCACGCCGGTAGCCGTTGCGCTCGGCGAGCGCGATCGAGCGTTCGTCATCGAGCGACCAGCAGAAGTTGGTGCGGGCACCCAGGCCGGTCACGTACGCCTCGCCAGCCGCCAGCAGGGCGCGGCCGGCGCCCCGGCCGCGCAGCTCGGGACGGACGTAGATGTTCAGGTACGCCTGCCCCGGCTCGCTGCTGTCGTAATAGATTCCGGTTCGTGCGGCACCGAGCAGGAGGCCGTCCTCCTCGGCGAGGAGCAGCCGGTGGTGCTGCGCGGCCGGCGAGGTCTCCACCTGCCAGCGCAGCGTCAGCGGGGTCACCACCAGGTACGGCAGTACCGCGCGCAATGCCTCGGCGGCGGCTTCGCTGTCGGCGACCGCGGTTGGGCTGCCGGGGTCGAATGAGCGGATGGCAATCGTCATGTGCCAGCACGGTACGGGCCGGCCGGGGGCACCGCCTCTTGATTTGTCCGGATGGCGGCGGGTTGATTTGTCCGGATGGCGGCGGGCCCAGGGACACCGACGGTGTGTGGCGGTGAACACGGCCGGTGTTACGGGCAAGTTTCCTTGATCATCTTCGGTAACGTGGCGGTGCTGTTTCGGTTAACAGTTCTGGCGGAGATACGTCATGTCATTGCTCCGCCAGTCGCGGCGTACCAGGTCAGGGCTCATGTCACTCCACAATCGGCGACGGCGGCGCCCGAACCCCTCGGCGCCGTGAGGAAGGACTACCCCTGATGTTCACATCCAGACGGCGAACCCCGCGCTGGGCAGCGGGCGTGGCCGCGGCACTCGCCGCGGTACTCGTGCTGCCCGCTGGCGCGGCAACGGCCGCCGCGCCCACCAGCGGGACGACGGACCCGCTACGCAAGGTGGACCCCCGGCTGCTCCAGCCGCTCTCCGCCGGCGCTAGCACGAGCTTCTTCGTGGAGTTGGCCGACGAGTTCAAGCTCGACGAGGCCCAGCTCGACCGGGTCGAGCGAAGCGCCGCCGGCAAGGCCGGCCGGATCGCGCGCACGACGCAGGTCTACCAGACGAAGGTCTCGCACGCCGAGCAGACCCAGCGTGGTCTCCGGTCGCTGCTGCGGGAGCGCAAGGCCGACTTCACCCCCTTCTGGATCGCGAACGTCATCGAGGTGACCGGCACCCTCGACCTCGTCACCGAACTGGCCAAGCGGGCGGACGTCGCCCGGATCGCCCCGGTCGGACACACGACATTGGAGCAGCCGACCGCGTCCGCCGGCGCCGCCGCCAGCGCCACGGTGCCCTGGAACCTCAGCCAGATCGGCGCCGACAAGGTGTGGAACGAGTACGGCGTACGAGGTGAGGGCATCGTCGTCGGCAGCATCGACACCGGCGTCCAGTACAACCACCCGGCGCTGGTACGTCAGTACCGTGGCAACACCGGCAAGGGAACGTTCAGCCACGACTACAACTGGTTCGACCCGACCAACGGCTGCGGCGCGACCCCGTGTGACAACGTCGGCCACGGTACGCACACCACCGGCACCATGGTCGGCGACGACGGCGCCGGCACGGTCGTCGGCGTGGCACCCGGGGCGACCTGGATCGCGGCCAAGGGGTGTGGCGACACCACCTGCACGGACCCGGACCTGCTCGCCGCGGGCCAGTGGATGCTCGCCCCGACCGACCGGTTCAACCAGAACCCGCGTCCGGACCTCGCCCCCGACATCATCAACAACTCGTGGGGCGGCGCCAACGACGGCGCGAACTTCTACGAGGAGATCATCGACACCTGGCTGGCGGCCGGCATCTTCCCGGTCTACTCCGTCGGCAACGACGGGGAAAAGGAATGGGGCCCCTGCAACACGGCCGGCTACCCGGCGGTCAACCCGGGCGTCTACGCCGTCGGCGCGGTCGACAACACCGGCACCATCGCCTCCTTCTCCAGCCGTGGCAAGGACGGCGACCCCACGGTCCGTCCGGACATCGCCGCCCCAGGCGTGAACATCGTCTCCACCCGCCCCGGCAACGAGTACGGTGCGGACAACGGCACCTCGATGGCCGCGCCGCACGTCGCCGGTGCCGTCGCCCTGGCCTGGTCGGCCGTGCCGAACCTCCGGCGTGACGTGGAGACCACCCGCGAGCTGCTCGACCGCACCGCGCACGACGTCGACGACCGGCAGTGCGGTGGAACCGCCGCCGACAACAACGTCTACGGCGAGGGCCTGCTCGACGCGTACGCCCTGGTCACCGCAGCGTCCAGCGCCCAGCTCGGCGGTGTCGTGGTGACCGCGACGCGGGGCGGGCAGCCGCTGCCCGGCACCAAGGTGACGCTCACCTCGGACACCGTCGACCGCAGTGCCCGCACCGACGAGCAGGGCAGGGTGGAGCTGGGTCGGGTCCCGGCCGGCGACTACACCCTGACCGCGAGCTTCTTCGCGCAGCGTACGCAGCAGCAGACGATCACCGTCGCCGGTGACGGTACGGCCACCCTGACGGTCGACCTCTCCGAGTCCGTGCCGTGGCACGCGGTGCACGGCACCGTCACCGACCCGGCCGGGCACCCGGTCGCGGGCGCACAGGTCAGCCTGGTCGGCGAGACCTTCCCCGGCTTCACCACCGGCGCCGACGGCACGTACACCGGCATGCTTCCCGAGGCCGACTACGACGTGCAGGTCACCAACGCGCGATGGCTGGCGCGCAAGATCGTGCCGCTCACCGTCGACGGCGACGAGACCCTGGACGTCACCCTTGAGGCCAAGACCGACGCGTACGGCTACGCCACCGGCGTCGCCGACTCCGCCTGGGTCAACGGCGGCAGCGTCCTCCCGCTCACCGGGGACAAGGCGAGCCGGGCCGTCGAACTGCCGTTCCCGGTGACGTTCTACGGCACCACCTACACCGACGCCAGCGTGCACACCGACGGCTACCTGACCTTCGGCACCGGCGTCACCACCTCGACCGGTGACAACGCGGCGCTGCCCGCGGCGTCGGTACCGGCCGCCGCCGTCCACGCGTTCTGGGACGACCTGGTGCTGGACAACGTCTCCACCGTCCGGACGAAGAGGTCCGGCAGCGCACCGAACCGTCAGTTCATCATCAGCTGGACCCGGGTCGCGCTGAAGAGTTCCCCGAAGAACCGGCTGGACTTCCAGATCGTGCTCGCCGAGAACGGGACGGTGACCCTCCAGTACCGCAACCTCGACTCGGGCGCGACCGGTGCGACCGCAACGGTCGGCATCGCGGAGAAGCCGGCCGGTACCGCGCTGACGTACTCGGCGAACGAGGTCGCTCTCGACGCCGGTACCGCGGTCATCTTCCGGGTGCCGGGCACCGGGGTGCTTCACGGCACCGTGCGCGACGCGAACGACCGGCAGCCGGTGGCCGACGCCACCGTACGGATCCAGGCACCGGGCGCTCCCGTCCCGGTGACCGTGACCAGTGACAAGGACGGGTTCTACCAGGTCGAGGTGCCCGCCGGTGAGCTCTCGGTGACCGCGACCAGTTTCGGGTACGACCTGCCGGCCGAGACCGTGACGGTCGCCGACGCCAGCGTGGTCAAGCACGACCTCGCGTTGCGTACCCCCCTGCTGACCAGCAACAAGGACGGTGTGAAGGTGACCGCGCGGGTCGGAGGAGTCCGGACCGCGACGGTGAGCCTGACCAACAAGGGTGACGTCGCCGCCAACTGGCAGGCGCGGGAGATCGACTCGCCGACGCCGCCGGCCTCGGCACCCGGTCAGGTGCTCGGATCCTTCCCGCTCGCCGGTCTGTACAGCGGGGTGGGCGTCGGCTACCGCAACGGTGAGGTGTACGTCGTCGACACGTACTTCACCGGCAAGATGCAGAAGTTCGACCGCAACGGCAAGCTGCTGGGTACGGGCCAGGTCACGACCGGTGTCTCCTACACCGACCTGACCTACGTGGCGAACCAGGACCTGATGTGCGGCGCAGGATGGTCGATCACCGGCGGCAGCCCGATCGAATGCTTCGACCCGGACACCCTGGAGACGAAGCAGACCATCGCCGGAACGTGGTCCGGGGCGAACGCGTACGGGCTCGCCTACCGCGCGGGCGACGACACGTTCTACCTCGCCAGCTACGCGCCGGGCAACACGGTGATCCGGCACATCGCCGGGTTCTCGCACGCCCAGCCCGGAGCGGTGCTCGGTGAGTGCACCCCCAGCGTGCCGTGGGTCAGCGGGTTGGCGTTCAACGAGGAGCGCAACGTGCTGTGGGGGATCAACAACAACACTGTCGGCGAGGCGGTCTGGGCGCTCGACCCGGACACCTGCGCCACGCTCGGCTCGGCACCGGACCCGGACGCCGACGCGCTCAGCGGTGCCGGGCTCGACATCGACGAGCACGGTGACCTGTGGCTGGTCGGCCAGGCCGCCCGGTCCCCGGGTGGGGCCGTGGCCTACCACATCAACGGTGCCCTGCCGGCGTACGGCGACGTGTCGTGGGTGTCCGTGACCAACCCGAGTGGGCAGCTCGCCCCCGGCGGCAAGGCCGAGGTGGAGTTGGCCATCGACACCGCCGGTCTGGCGCCGGGTGTGCACGCCGCCACGGTGATGGTGACCAGCAACGCGGCGAAGGTCGGGGCGACGCCGATCACCGTGACGGTCACCGTCACGCCGCGCGGCTAGCTGACCAGGTACAGGTAACGGAAAGTCCCGGACCGTCCCGCCCCCGACCAGGGGGTGGGACGGTCCGGCCGTATCGGACGGGTCTGGCCGGTCACCGGGCGGGCCTGACCGGTCACCTGGTTGGTCGCGGTCAGCGCCAGAGCACGTCGTCCAGGAACTCCTCGACCGCGGTGGCGACCCGGCCGAGCACCGCCGCCGAGCCGGCGAGTGGACCGGGCAGGTACATGCCGTGGTCGGCGTCGGTCACCTCCAGCACGTACGGCGAGAGCTGCCGGGCCAGTTGGCCGTCCCAGAGCGGGTCGGCGGTCCCCCCGACGAGTAGCGCCGGGGCGGTCGCCTGACGCAGCGACGCCACCACCGTTTCGTTGGTCAGCAACGGGGTGAGCCAGACCGCCGGCAGTCCCCGGTCGGCGGCGAGAGCGGCGGCGTACGTTCCGAACGACTTGCCGATCAGCAGCGGAATGCCAGCCGGCGGGGGAGCGGTCAGCTCGTCCGGCTGCGGCGGCGCCGTTCGTGTCTCCAGTTCGTCCAGCACCGGGGCGACCTGGGCGGCCACCCAACCCTGCCGGTCGTCCGGCGGCACCTTCCTCGGGTCTGCCGTCCAGGAGATCGGGTGCACCCGGGCACGCCGTGCTTCCGCCGCGTCCGCCGCGTACGCCAGCAGCGGCGCCTGGGGTCCGTAGCCACCGCCGGGGATCACCACGGCGTGCCGGTTCGTCGTCGACTCGGTCATCCTGCCGAGGCTAGCCGGGTGGAGCGGCCGGTCGGGTGGAGAGGCTGGTAACGCCGGACCACGTGTGCGGCCGGGTGGCTCCACCGGCTGACTAGCCTGAGGTGTTAGGAAGGGACCCTTCCTCTACCGAAAACGATAAGAAGGGGCCCTTCCTTGCGGGTGGTGCACGGGGTGTGGCTGGTGGGTGGGCGGCTGGCGCTCTGGGCGGAGGACGCGGCGCCGGGGGTTGCCCCGACGCGGCGGTCGGGGCGGGTGGGGCGGGAACGCGGACACCCGTTCGCCGCCGGCTACGTCGTGCTCGCCGACACGCTCGGTGAGGTCGCCGCGAAGGCCGCGACCAGCACCGCACTGCTCACCCTGCCGACCCGGGCCGGCGTCCCGGCCGACTCCCCGGAGCTGGTCCGGGGAGCCGACCAGGCCGGACCGGCCACCGGTCGGCTCACCCTCGCCGCCTGGCGGGTGCCGACCCTGGAGTACGACGCCGACCACGCCCTGCCGGTGCTGCTCGCGCTCGCCGACTCCTCGACCGTGGTCCGGGGCGCAACGCTGCGACTGGTCGAGGAACTCGCCGGCTTCGCCACCGACCTGGTCAACCGGGGCCGTACCCTGCCCGGGGTGCTCGCCGAACCGGACGGCTCCGACGGTACGGCGGTCGCGGTCTGGCGCCCGCTGCTCACCGGCGCCGACGCGGGTCGCGTACGGGCCCTCGCGATGGCGTTGCCGCCGGCCGTACGGGCCGCCGAGCCGGGAACCTCCGCCGCCGCGTTGGTCGCCGACGCCCTCGACACGCTCACCGACGCCGCCGCCCGGACCGCCCTGGAGGGCGTACGCCTGATCGACTCCCGGGCCACCGGCGTCTCGGCGGGCGTACGGGCCTGGCTGCGGGCGTTGACCGGGCGGGAGCGCCGGTTCCCGATCACCCCGGCGGCGCTGGGCACCCTGGTCGACGAGATCGGTGTGTGGCAGCGGGATGCGGCGGGCAGCCCGGTACGGGCCTGTTTCCGCCTGGTCGAGCCACCGGCACCCGACGTGGACCTGGTCGAGGCGGGCGAGGGCAGCGGCGGCGACGCACCGGGCGACGGGGTCGGGATCGAGGTTGACCAGGGGGACGGGTGGCGGGTCGAGTTCGCGCTCCAGTCCGCCGAGGAGCCGAGCCTGATCGTCGGCGCGGACCGGATCTGGCAGGCCCGGGGCGGGCTGCGGGCACTGGCCCGGCATCTCGACGCCCCGCAGGAGACGCTTCTGGCGGAACTCGGCCGGGCCAGCCGGCTCTGGCCGGAGCTGACCGGGGCGCTGCGTACGGCGATGCCGGACGGGCTGGCGCTGGACACCGAGGGGGCGCACCGGTTCCTCCGCGACGGGGCCCCGGTGCTGCACGCGGCCGGCTTCGGGGTGCTGCTCCCGTCCTGGTGGTCGCGGCCGAGTGCCCGGCTCGGGGCCCGGTTGCAGGCGAAGAGCCGTACCGCTCCGGGCACGGTCGCGGTACGCAGTTCGCTCGGCCTCGACGCGCTGGTCGACTACAAGTGGGAGCTGGCCCTCGGTGACCAGCCGCTCTCCGCTCGGGAGTTGCGGGACCTGGCCAAGCTGAAGAGTCCGCTGGTGCGGCTGCGCGGGCAGTGGGTCGAGTTGGACGCCCGACGGCTGGCCGCCGGCCTGAAGCTGCTCCGCGACGGTGGCGAGCTGACCGTCGGTGACCTGTTGCGGATGGGGCTGGCCACGCCGGACGAGCCGGACGCGTTGCCGGTGCTGACGGTCACCGCCGACGGTCCGCTCGGTGACCTGCTCGCCGGGCAGGCCGAACGGCATCTCACCCCGCGCGACGAGCCGGCCGGGTTCCGGGGCACGCTGCGGCCGTACCAGAAACGGGGTCTGGCCTGGTTGGCTTTTCTCCAGTCGCTGGGGCTCGGCGGGGTGCTCGCCGACGACATGGGGCTGGGCAAGACGGTGCAGTTGCTGGCCCTGCTCGCCGGGGACGAGCCGGGGTGCGGGCCGACCCTGCTGGTCTGTCCGATGTCGTTGGTCGGCAACTGGCAGCGGGAGGCGGCGAAGTTCGCGCCGGAGTTGCGTGTGCACGTGCACCACGGGGCCGAGCGGGCGCGGGGCGGCACGTTCACCGAGGCGGTGCGGGACGCGGACCTGGTGCTGACCACCTACTCGGTGGCGGCCCGGGACGCGGTGGAGCTGGCCGAGGTCGACTGGCACCGGTTGGTGGTGGACGAGGCACAGGCGATCAAGAACGCCGCGACCCGGCAGGCCGCCGCGGTCCGCGCGTTGCCCGCCCGGCACCGGATCGCGGTCACCGGTACGCCGGTCGAGAACCGGCTCGCCGACCTCTGGTCGATCATGGAGTTCGCGAACCCGGGCCTACTCGGCACCTCCACCGCGTTCAAGAAGCGGTACGCGGTGCCGATCGAGCGGCACGGCGACGACGACGCGGCACAGCGGTTGCGTCGGATCACCGGCCCGTTCGTGCTGCGGCGTACCAAGACCGACAAGTCGATCATCTCGGACCTGCCGGAGAAGCTGGAGATGGAGGTGCTCTGCAACCTCACCGCCGAACAGGGCTCCCTCTACCAGGCGGTGGTCGACGACATGATGGCCCGGATCGAGTCCAGCAGCGGGATCGAGCGACGTGGCCTGGTGCTCGCCACCATGACCAAACTCAAGCAGGTCTGCAACCACCCGGCGCAACTGCTGCGCGACGGGTCCAACCTGGTCGGCCGCTCGGGCAAGCTGGCCCGGTTGGAGGAGATCGTCGACGAGGTGCTCGTGGCGGGGGAGAAGGCGCTGCTCTTCACCCAGTACGCCGAGTTCGGCAACATGCTCCGGGCGCATCTGTCGGCCCGGCTCGGGCGCGAGGTGCTCTACCTGCACGGCGGGGTCGGCAAGGCGGCACGGGACAACCTGGTGTCCCGGTTCCAGTCCGACGGTGGGCCGCCGCTCTTCGTCCTCTCGATCAAGGCGGGCGGCACCGGGCTGACCCTGACCGCCGCCAACCACGTCGTGCACGTGGACCGTTGGTGGAACCCGGCGGTCGAGGACCAGGCCACCGACCGGGCCTTCCGGATCGGTCAGCGTCGGGCGGTGCAGGTACGCAAGTTCGTCTGCGCCGGCACCGTCGAGGAGAAGATCTCCGCGATGATCGCGGAGAAGCGTGGGCTCGCCGCGAAGATCGTCGGCACCGGTGAGCAGTGGGTCACCGAACTGTCCACGTCGGAGCTGCGCGGGCTGTTCGCGCTGGAGGCCGGGGCGGTGGTCGAGTGAGCGAGTCGACGGGGGCGGGTTCGGGGCGGTTCGCCGACTTCGGCCGGCCGCGCAAGGTCGACGGTGGGCTGCGGGCGCGTACGGCCCGGGGGGCGATCGGCGCGTCCTGGTGGTCCCGACGGTTCGTCGACGTACTGGAGTCGTTCGCGCTCGGCACCCGGCTGACCCGGGGCCGGGCGTACGCCCGCGCCGGTCAGGTGCTCTCCCTGGAGGTCACCCCGGGCGTGGTGGCGGCGGTGGTGCAGGGCTCCCGGCCGAAGCCGTACAAGGTGACGGTCCGGTTGCGCCCGTACGCCGAACCGGTCTGGGTCCGGATCGAGACGGTGCTCGCCGGGCAGGCGCTGTTCAGTGCCCAACTGCTCGCCGGTGACCTGCCACCGGAACTGGAGGAGGTGTTCGCGGAGGCGGACGCCCCGCTTTTCCCGGCCACGGTCGACGACCTGACGATGCGCTGCGACTGCCCCGACTTCGCGGTGCCGTGCAAGCATCTCGCCGCGTCGTTCTACCTGCTCGCCGAGGCGTTCGACGCCGACCCGTTCCAGTTGTTGCACTGGCGGGGCCGGACCCGGGATGAGCTGCTCGACCGGCTCCGTACGCGGCGCGCCAAGGGCACGCCGTCCGAGCCGGTGCCGGCCGTGTCGGCGTCCGTCGAGCCGTTGCCCGGCACCGCCGGCTCGGCCGTCGCCGCACCGTCCGTCGGCGCCGAGCTGGCCCTGGCCGATCTGCCCGATGCGGCTCTGGACACGGCGATCGACCGTTTCTGGCTACCGCCGGTGCCGTTGCCGGACCCGGCGCCGATTCTGGCCACCGAGCCGGACCTGCTGTTGCGGCAGCTCGGCGCCCCGGCGGCGGCGATCGGCGGTCCCGGGCTGGTCGAACGCCTCCGTCGGGCGTATGCCCGCTTCGGCCAGCCGGAACAGTGACGCCGGGCGGATCGGTGACGCCAGCCGGATCGGTGACGCCAGCCGGAAAACAGTGACGCCGGGCGGATCGGTGACGCCGGCCCGTCAATGGTGCAGTCGGCGCACCCGCCAGGCCAGCACGCTGGCGGCGGCGAGTACGACCGGCGCCATCACGGCCGCCACCCAACCGCCGATCACGACCACGGCTGGTACGGCGCTCCAGAGTATGACGGTCAACAGGAGCAGGAGTCTGCCCCGGCGGGCTTGCGCACGATTACTGAGTCGGGCGACGAAGTCCGGGTCGCTGATTCTCAGCTGGCGGGTGATCTCGTCGAACCGACGCTGATCCTCTTTGCTGAGCATGGCGGCAGCCTTCCCCTCACGCGTCAACAGTCCGGCGCGGGGATACCCGATCCGGGGCCGCTCTCACTCCTGCCCCTGCTACCGACTGTGACTGTCGCCAGTAATGCGACTCCACGTACCAACGGGTACGACAAAATTTCACTTAATCCATCCTTAAGTTTGCCTTTGCTGTTGATTCCCCTGCTCCCATTCCCGCAGGTTACGGAGGGTGTCGCGGGTGCCCGCCGGACAACATCGGTGCTGCTCGCGCCCGTGCCGGCCGGATCGGGTTGATACCGCATACCGGTGATTCCCCTGAGCCGAGCCTTAAGTCGGCCTGGAGTGCAATTTCGGCCATCTTGAAGCGGGTCGGCCCCGGGGCTACCTTCCCGTAGCAACCCCCCAAGAACCGCCGCTGGAGGCCCCGCCCCGCCAATTGTCGCGGAGCCTGAACCCCGGCGTGCCTCAGCAGACGGATTGGTACATGGCTGACCAGAATGTGCCACCACGCCGATCGCGTGACGACAGCCCCTGGGACGGTCGACCTCAGCCCGGCCCAGACGGCTACCGGGCCGCGCCCGGTGGCCCGTCGTACGGCCGCGTGGCGTCCGGGTCCGACGGCTACCCGGACGCGCGCCACCCGAGGTCGGCGGGTCACCCGCAGTACGCCGGCTACTCGCAGCCAGCCGCCCAGTGGGCGCACCAGCAGTCCGGCCAGAAGCTCGACCAGTGGACCGAGGAGCACCGGGTGGGCGGGCGGCGTGGGCCGCAGTGGGTCGGCCCGGAGGGGCTGGAACCGGAGGACCGCCGCTCGTACGCCGTACCGGGCGAACTGCCCGAACTGGCCGACGACGAGGAACCGGTCAGGTCGAACGGTCGTCGCCGGGCGCTGATCGCGCTGACCAGCGCCGCCGCGGTGGTGGCCGGTGCCGGTGCGATCGCGGTCGCCTCCGGTGGCAACGGTGTGGCCGACAGGATCCTCGGCCACACCCCGTCCGGCGGTGACGGTGGCAACGCCACCGCCGCGGCGATCACCGACGGAACCGCCGACCGCCCCAGCGGCCAGCAGCCGAGCACGGTGCGCACCTACACCGAACAGAACGAGAGCTACATGGGCTCCAAGGCCGGTCAGGAGCTGAAGAAGAACAGCCCGGCCGCCGGCCGTACCCTCGGCGGCCCCGGGATCGCGGCGGCGCAGACCGAGGTCACGGTCAAGACCGTCCTGGCCAAGGATCCGATCCGGCATCTCGCCACCCGGGCCACCTTCGGCGCGACGCCCAAGCTGCTGACCGAGATCAGGACTTTGGGCATCGACGAGTGGCTGCGCCGGCAGCTCGACCCGGACAAGATCGCCCCGACCCGGGCCGAGCTGAAGCTCGCCGAACTGCCCACGCTGAACATGTCCATCAAGCAGCTCCGTGAACGCCGCGACACGGTCGAGAACGTCGACAACGCCGACGAGGAGTTCGTCTGGGCGACCATCGCCCGGCAGATCTGGTCCGACCGCCAGCTCTACGAGGTGATGGTCGACTTCTGGAACGACTTCCTGCACGTGGCGGCGTACTTCGACGGCGGCGCCATCCAGCGCGCCTCGTTCGACCGGGACGTCATCCGCAAACACGCGCTCGGCAACTACGCCGACATGCTGGTGGCCGCGAACACCCACCCGGCCCTGCTGACGTACCTGAACCAGAGCCAGTCGCACAAGGACGCGATCAACGAGAACCTGGCCCGGGAGAACCTGGAGCTGTACTCGGTCGGCGTCGACGGCGGCTACACCGAGATGGACGTACGGCAGGCCGCGATGCTCCAGACCGGCCTCGGTGTGGACAAGGACGAGTACGTCTACCGCGCCAACCGGCACTACGTCGGCAAGGTGAGCATCCTCGGCTTCACCAGCGCCAACAGCTCCGCCGAGGAGGGCGAGGCGGTGATCAAGGCGTACCTGAGGCACCTCGCCCTGCACCCCTCCACCGCGAACTACGTCGCGCAGAGCCTCGCCACCCGGTTCGTCTCGGACACCCCGCCGAAGGCACTGGTCGAGCGGCTGGCGAAGACGTACAGCGCGAACAAGGGCGCGATCAAGCCCGTGCTGATGACCCTTTTCAGCTCCAGCGAGTTCTGGGGCTCGGTCGGGCAGAAGGTACGCCGTCCGATGGAGTACCTGGTCGCCACCTACCGGGTGCTCGGGATGCAGCCGGACCCGTCGCCGGACTACCAGAAGCCGGCGAATCTCAGGCGGACCCCGTTCGCCGACGGGCTGAGCCAGATCAAGAACAAGATGGAGCAGCTCGGTCACTTCCCGGCCGGTCTCTCCACTCCGAACGGCTACCCGGACGTCTACGTCGCCTGGACCTCCGCCGGAACCATGGTCAGCGGCTGGAACGAGGCCCACGACGTGATCAACGGAAACCGGAAGGTGTTCTCCTACACCGCACCGGAGAAGCTGGTCGCGGCGGCGCCGGCCACCGCCGGGGCGTACCTCGACGTCCTTGCCCAACGGCTGGTGCACCAGAAGCTGACGGACAAGGAGAAGGACCTGATTCTCGGCATCGCCGGGGTGACCGCGGCGACGAAGGTCGACGCCACGTTCAACGGCGCGATCACCGCGATCGCGCGGGCGCTCCTCGCCTCCCCCCAGCACCACCTCCGGTGAGCTAACAGTGGAGAAGACTGTGCACTCGTACCCCCTGCATCCCGACTGCCCCGACCTGCGGCGTCTCGCCCCGAACCGGACCGAGGCCGTGCTGCGCGCGGAGTACGCCGCGGTCACGGCCGAGAACGCCGCCGTACGCGGGGACTTCCTCGACCTGTCCGAAGTGGAGGAGGCGCAGCAGGACGGGCGGGGCGTCACCCGCCGTACGTTCGTCGCCGGTGCCGCCGCCACGGTGACCGCCCTGGCCACCACCCAGTTCGTCTCCACCCAGGCGTCCTTCGCCGCCACCCCCGGCGGCACGCTGATCCACGTCTTCCTCTACGGCGGGCTGGACGGGCTGAGCCTGATCGCCCCGGAGAACGACCCGGTGCTCAGCAAGGCCCGGCCGGACCTGCTGCTCGGCAACGACTCGATCGCCCTCGACCGGGGCTTCAAGCTGACCAGCGCGTTCGCCCCGTTGCAGAGGTTCCTCGACGCCGGCCAGCTCGGCTTCGTCCCGGCCGCCTCCGACCCGCGCGTGTCCCGCAGCCACTTCCAGGCCGCGGACGCCTGCAACCTCGGCGGGCTGCCGAACGAGACCGGTGGCCGGGGCTGGCTCGACACCCTGGTCGACGCGCTCGGACCGGGCACCGCGTTCCGCAGCGTCGGGGTCGGCAGTACCCTGCCCCGCTCGCTGGTCGGCAACAACGGCGCGCTCTCGCTCAACAGCGTCGGCTCGCTCGGCCTCAACGGCGACGGCAGGTACAAGGACGCCACCGCCAAGGCCATCCAGGGCCTCTTCACCGGGATCAACCATCCGGTCGAGGAGTCGGTGATCGCCGGGCTGGGCGCGCTGAAGACCGCGCAGCAACTCGCCGCGAAGCCGTACCAGCCGGCCACCGGAGTCGAGTACCGAGGCGTCGGCAACTCGTTCCGGACCCTCGCCCAGCTCATCAAGGGTGGCGCCAACGTACGGGTGGCGACCGTCAGCATGGGCGGCTACGACACCCACGAGAACCAGGGCACGGCCAAGGGCGGACAGTTGCACAACCGGCTGCTCGAACTCGCCAGTGGCATGGCGGCGTTCTTCGACGACCTCGGCCCGACCCTCGCCGCGGACGTGACCATCATGGTGAGCAGCGAGTTCGGCCGTCGGGTCGCCTCCAACAACAACGGCACCGACCACGGCCACGGCGGCGTGGTCACCCTGCTCTCCGGCAAGAAGCTCGCCGGCTCGTTGCTCGGGACCTGGAACGGGCTGGAGAAGCTCGACAGCGGTGACGTACCGGAGTACAACAACATGTTCGACGTGTACGGCTCGGTGGCGAAGGGCCGATTCAACCTGACTGACGCCGAGGTGAAGAAGATGTGCCCCCGTCAGACCATCACTCCGGTCAAGCTGTACGCGTGACGACCTGGCCTACCTCGACTGGCCACCGTTCCGGGAGCGACCCCCGCGATGGTGGCCAGCAGGCTTCCGCCTACGAGCGGAGCTACCGCACGGACGACTCCGCCGTGCGGCGTTACCGGATGGCCGGTTCCACCGCCGATCGTTACCGCACGGAGGACTCCCCACCACGGGCGGCCCGGCCGGGTTCGGTCACCCGGCCCCGGTCCGAGGGTACGGCCGCGACGTCGACCGAGGGGCCGGCACGGCGTGGGCCGGTGGGCCGGTGGCTGGTCGTCCTCCTGCTCTGGGCGGGGTTGCTGGCCGCCGTGCTGCCGTGGTGGCTGGAGACCCCGCCCGCCTCGCTGAACAGCCAGTTCGCCAGCCTCACCGCCGCCGGCCGGATCAGTGGCCTGATCGCCGGCTACCTGCTGCTGGTCCAGGTGCTGCTGATGAGCCGACTGCGGCTGCTGGAGCGGTGGATCGGCACCGAGCAGCTCAGCCGCTGGCATCGGGACGTCGGCGGCACCCTCTTCGTGGCCGTGCTGGCGCACGTGGCGCTCATCGTCGCCGGGTACGCCGCCGTGGAGCGGAAGTCCTTCCTCGGCGAGGCGACCACCCTGCTGCGCGACTACGAGCACATGGTCGGCGCCTTCGCCGCCGCCGGCATCGTCGTCCTGCTCGGCTTCACCGGTGTCCGGTTCATCCGCAACGCGCTGCCCTACGAGTTCTGGCACTTCCTCCATCTGAGCAGTTATGCGGTGCTGCTGCTTGGTTTCGGCCACCAGTTCACGTACGGCCAGCAGTTGTTCCGGCCCGGTCCGGTGCGGACCGGTTGGATCGCGATGTACGCCCTGGTCGTGGTCGCCGTGCTCGCCGGGCGGGTGCTCTCGCCGCTGGTGTTCAACCTGCGCTACCGGATCCGGGTAGCGGACGTGGTGGCGGAGAGCCCGGACACCATCTCGATCTATCTGACCGGCCGGAAGCTGGATCGGTTGAACGTGCTCGCCGGGCAGTTCTTCCGCTGGCGGTTCCTCTCCGCCGGGCGCTGGTGGCAGTCGCACCCGTTCTCGCTCTCGGCCGCGCGCAACGGTCGGTGGCTGCGGCTGACCGTGAAGGTGGTCGGTGGGCACACCGCGGAGCTGCGCCGGCTCCGGCCCGGCACCCGGGTCTGGACCTCCGGTCCCTGCGGTACGTTCACCGCCGCCCACCGGGTCGGTGAGGGGGCGCTGCTGATCGCCGGGGGAAGCGGGATCGCGCCGATCCGGGCTCTGCTGGAGGAGTTGCCGCCCGGTGCGGTGCTGGTCTACCGCGCCAGCACCCCGAACGACGTGCTGCTCCGCCGCGAGCTGGACTGGCTGGCGCAGGCCCGGGAGACGGAGTTGTGGTACGTCATCGGCTCTCGTCACGACCCAGGTCCGCAGCAGATCCTCACCCCACGTGGGCTGCGCCGGCTGGTTCCCGACCTGACCGAGCGGGACGTCTACCTCTGCGGCCCGCAGGGTCTGATCCGTGAGTCGGTACGGGCACTGCGCAAGGCCGGGGTGCCCCGCCGGCAGATCCACCAGGCCACGTTCGAGCTGTAGCGGAGGTTCCTTCCTTGCGTCGCGCCATTCTCGGCATCACCGGTCTCGCCGCCAGCACCACCCTGCTGGTGGTGCTCAAGGGTGGGCCGGCGACCACCACGACCGCCCGGGACGTGCCGGTCGGTCCGGCAGGCGCGTCGACCGACCCGAGCGCCGGTGCCCCGCCGCAGCCGACTCCGGACCCGGCGCGGGGTGGGGCGGCACCGACCGGTTCGGCCGTACCGGGCCGGTCGGGCACGCCGGCCACGTCACCCGGCAGGTCGAGGACGCCGAGCGGCAAGCCGACCACCAAGGCGCCCGGCGCCGGCACGACCACGAGCAAGGCCCCGCCGCCGGCGACCGGACCGCGCAAGATCGACGGATCGGTGACGCCGGCGGCGGACTTCGGCCTGGTCCAGGTGCAGATCACCGTCACCGGTGACCGGGTCACCAACGTCGTCGCGTTGGAGTTGCCGCGGGAGACGGCCACCTCCGACGGCAAGAGCGACCAGGTGGACCGGGCCTACAGCGGCACCGGCGGGGCGGCGGTCACGGCGGCGAACCAGGGCCGGATGCCGGACACGGTCAGCGGCGCCACCGCGACCAGTAGCGCCTACAAGCGGTCGTTGCAGGCCGCGCTGGACAAGATGTGAGGCCGGCGTGACCAGTGTGGGGACGCGGCCGGGTCTGCGCCGGGTCGAGTTCGTCATGGGTACGGCGATCAGCCTCGACCTTGCCGACGACCTGTCCCCGGGTCGCCTCGACGAGCTGGCCGAGCAGGTTTTCGACTGGTTGCGTGAGGTGGACCGGCGATTCAGCACGTACCAGCCGGACAGTGAGGTGAGCCGGTTCGACCGGGGGGAGGTGCTGCTCTCCCAGGCGTCGATCGACCTGCGGGCGACCCTGGAGCGCTGTGCCGACCTGTGGGGCGAGACCGATGGTTTCTTCGACGCGTACGCCACCGGCCGGCTCGACCCGTCCGGCTACGTGAAGGGCTGGTCGGCGCAGGTCGCCTCGGACCGGTTGGTCGAGGCGGGGGCACCGAACCACTGTGTGAACGCCGGTGGCGACGTACGGGTCCGGGGCCGCTCGCACACGGGCGAGCCGTGGCGGGTCGGCATCCAGGACCCGTGGGACCCGAGCCGGGTGTCGTTGGTGGTGCACGGCACCGACCTGGCGGTCGCCACCTCCGGTGTGTACGAGCGCGGCCACCACGTGATCGACCCGCGCCGGGGTACGCCGGCCCGTGGGCTGCGGTCGGTGACCGTGGTCGGCACCGACCTCGGCATCGCGGACGCGTACGCCACGGCAGCGCTGGCGATGGGGCGTGCCGGGGTCGGTTGGCTCGGCCGGCTCGCCGGTCACGAGTGGGCCGTGGTCACCGACGACGGGCGCACGCCGCGCTCCGGCCGACTGCCGCTCGGGAACTGATCGACCGTGTCGGGCCGGATCAGCGCACCGGGCGATGGGTGCCGGCTGGCCGGGAGCCCATGGGCCGGGCGCCGCCGGGGCGGGACCCCTTCGGTCGGGTTCCCGCCCAGCGGCACGGTGGGGTGCCGGTGGCCGGCTCCGCCCCGTCCAGCCCGCCTGGTGCGGGCAGCGTTTCGTCGGTTCGCATGTCATCCCCCGTTTGCGCGCCGGTCCGGTCCGCTCGACGCGGTCCCGTCCGTGCTTGTGTCACCTGCGTTAACGACGGCGGCCACGGCCGGACGTTGGGTGCCGCGTGCCGACTCGCCGCGCGCCGGTGCCGTGGTCGGCGTGGCTGCCGGGTTCGCCGGTGCCGTGGCCGCGTCGGGGGTGGGTTCAGTAGCCGCGTCGGGGGGCGGGCAGGCGGCCGGGGAGGAGCGCGACCGGGAGCACCGGGTTGTGTGCCTGGAGGGCGTCGACCAACAGTTCCTGCAGGGCGTACGAGTCCGGCAGTTGCCAGCGGGCCTCTTCCGGCGGCACGACCCAGCGCACGCTTCCCTCGGGCAGCCGGGTCGGCGGGGCGGGGATCCAGGAGCCCGGACCGTGCCGGACGACGTAGAGGCACTGGTCGAGTTCGGGGCGGAGCGGGTCGCCGGGGCGGACCAGGAACATCCACCGGCCGCCGGGGGTGAGCGCCACCGGTCCGCGTACCTGGTCGTGTCCGGGAATGGTCACGCCGGGGTGCGGTCGGGTCGCCTCCAGCACGTGCTGGCCGAGGTAGGCCGGCACCTCCAGCACGTCGAAGGTGTAGCCGGTGGCGAGCAGGACGGCGTGCGGCCGTACCCGCCACCAGGCGGCGACCCGGGCGGGGTCGGAGCTGGCGGCTCCCTCCCACTCCTCCAGGGCCGGGTGGCAGCCGGTGGTGGGGCAGCCGGCGCGGCCACAGACGAACCGGTGTCGGGTCAGGAACGCTCCGGGAGTGACCTCCCAGCCGTGCATGGCGTAGCGGACGGCCACGCGCCGCAGGCGTACCCGTTCCAGCGTCGTCAGACGGGTGATAGGCGGTCGGGTAGTCCCCCACATGGCACGCCGCTCCTTCCGGGATCGATCAGCACAAGATCGATAGCTTCGCGCCGTTACCGGCGCCGGGTGGATTCGTTGCTCCTGGCATAAAGCCACTTGCAAGTTGCATCGAAAAGTACGAGCGCCAGCCTCCGGCCTGACGCACACGCTGTGCGACCGTGCCATATACGCACAAATCGCACAGAGGTACGCCCCCGCACCACCCCGGTTACATCTGAAGAGCAAGCACCACCACACCCGTTTAGAGCTCGACCGGCCCGGAACCGCCGGCATGGCACAAGGGGAGGAACGGACGTGGACGAGCTGCCCATCGGGCGCCGCGTCGCATATTGGCGTGGTCGGCGAAAGCTGTCCCAACAGGTCTTCGCGGACCGGCTCGGCAAGTCGAAGAGCTGGGTCGACAAGGTCGAGCGCGGGGTACGCCGGCTGGACAAGTTCTCCGTGCTCTACGAGATCGCCGACGTGCTCACGATCGACGTGCAGCTCCTGCTCGGCAAGGACCCGGAACGGCGTACCGATGCCCTCAACTGCATCGACGAGGTCGAGGTCGAGGAGATCCGGGCCGCCCTGGAGCGGTACGTCTCGATGAGCAAGTACTTCCACGCCCCGGTGGTGCCACCACCGCTGCCCGAGTTCCGCAAGGCGGTCAGCCATGCCTGGCTGACCTACCAGTACGCGCGCTACGGGGTGCTGACCCGGGCGCTGCCGAAGCTGCTGCGCGACGCCCAGGCGGCGGACGCCTACTACACCGGGGACGACGGACAGCTCGCCGCGAGCCTGCTCGGGCAGGTCTACCAGATCGCCTCCTCGGCCCTGCGGAAGCTGGGCGAACACGAGCTGGCCTGGCTCGCCGCCGACCGCTCGATGGCGGTCTCCGTACGCGCCGACGACCACCTGCTGGCCGGGGTGGCGACGTACCGGGTGGGCAACGCCCTGCTCGCGCTCGGCCGGGCCCGGTCCGCGCTGGAGGTGAACGTCAACATCGCCAACCGGCTCGCCCCCGGCGGCACGAACGGGGCGGACCCGGACCGGCTATCGGTCTACGGAATGCTGCTGCTCCAGGGGGCCATGGCCGCCGCCCGCCTGGGTGACAGCGCGACCGTGAAGGACCTGATCCGGGGTGCGGAGGAGGCGGCGAGAGCGCTCGGCTCGGACCAGAACTACTACTGGACCAGCTTCGGCCCCACGAACCTGGAACTGCACCGGGCGGCGGCCGCGGTCGAGCTGGGCGAGGGACGGCAGGCGGTCGAGACCCACGAGCAGCGGATCGACAAGCGCAGGTTCGCCGCCCTGCTGCCCGAGAGACGGGCCCACCACCTGCTCGACATCGCCCGAGGGTTCGCCCAGATCGGGGACGTGCACAGCGCCGGGGAGATGCTGGTCGACGGCGACCGGTTGGCCCCCTCGGAGATCCGCTGCCGGCCGATCGCCCACGAGGTGATGTCCGACATCCTCCGTCGCACACGTGGTGCGCCGCCTGCGCCGATTGCGGAGTTGGCTGAGCACATGGGAGTTGGCATATGAGCGGGCTCGTGGCCGGATGACCGGGAACCGACAACGAGTCCTGTACGTGATCACCTGTGGTTCCCCGCTGGCTCGCAACGTCGACCAGTTGGTGGCCCACGCCCAGCGCGACGGCTGGACGGTCTGCGTGATCAGTACGCCGGACGGACGGAAGTTCATCGACGTCACGGCCCTGGAGGAACAGACCGGTTATCCGGTCCGCAGCGCGTACAAACAACCGGGCGACCCGGACCTGCTGCCGCCGGCCGATGCGCTGATCGTCGCCCCGGCGACGGTGAACACGGTCAACAAGTGGGCGGTCGGCATCACCGACAGCCTGGCCCTCGGGTTGTTGATCGAGGGGCAGGGGCTGGGGCTGCCGATCGTGGCGATGCCCTTCACCAACGCCGCCATGGCCACCCACCCGGCCTTCCAGGCCAGTCTGGAACGGCTGCGGAGTTGGGGCGTCACGGTGCTCTTCGGTGACGAGGTGTTGCCGCCCTTCCCACCTGGCAGCGGCGCCCGCTACCTCGACCAGTACCCGTGGCACCTGGGGCTGGACGCGTTACGGACCAGATGCGCGGTCAACGGCCGACCCCGCTGAACGGGCCGGTCGGGGTGTTCGAGCCGGCGGCGCGGTCGGCGGGCCGGCGCCGGTAAGCTGGGCCGCCGTGGGCATAACTGGATCCGAGACGCCGAGCGTGGCCGAGGTGGTGGCCGCGCTGGACCGTCGTTACCCGCCGGCCTGGGCCGAGTCGTGGGACCGGGTCGGGCTGGTGCTCGGTGACCCGGCGGCGCCGGTCCGCCGGGTCACGTGCGTGGTCGACTGTGTGCCGGAGACCGTCGCCGAGGCCCTCGACCGGGGGGCGGATCTGATCATCGCCCACCATCCGCTGCTGTTGCGTGGGGTCTCGTCGGTCGCGCCGACGACGTACAAGGGTCGGATCGTCCATCAACTGATCAAGTCGGACGTTGCGCTGTATGTGGCGCACACCAACGCAGACGTCGCCAACCCGGGCGTTTCCGATGCGCTTGCCGCCCGGGTCGGGCTGGTCGACCTGCGCCCGCTGCGTCCCGCCGCCCCCGGCAGTCCGGCAGCGGGCCAGGGCCGTGGCATCGGCCGGATCGGCCGGCTGGCCCGACCGCTGACCCTCGCCGAGCTGACCCGGTACGTCGCCGCCGTGCTCCCCGCCACCGCCTGGGGCGTACGCGCCGCCGGTGACCCGGAGCGCATGATCCACACGGTTGCGGTCAGCGGTGGCGCGGGTGACAGCTACCTCGATGACGCCCGCGCCGCCGGGGTGGACGCCTTCCTCACCGCGGACCTGCGACACCACCCGGCGAGCGAGTATCTTGCCGAGGGCGGCCCGGCGCTGCTGGACGCCGCCCACTGGGCCACCGAGCGGCCCTGGCTGGACGAACTCGCCACCCACCTGCGGGATCAGCTCGACCTCGACGTCTACGTGTCCGACCTGGACACCGACCCGTGGACGGTCCGGGCCGGATCGCCGTCGACCGTCACCCCCGTACCTCAGCCTGTGGCCGCCGCATCTGACGTGCACGCCGCATCCCCCGTGGACAAGGAGCACCGCCTGTGAAGGCCGACCCGAAAGCCCAGCGTCGTCTGCTGGACCTGCAAGCGATCGACACCGCGTTGGCCCAGCTTGCGCACCGTCGCCGCACCCTGCCGGAGCACGCGGAACTGGAGGCGCTGGCCCGGCAGCTCTCCGCGCTGGAGGACGAGCGGGTACGCGCCCAGGTGGCCGTCGACGACCTGGACCGGGACATCGCCCGGATGGAGAAGGACATCGACCAGGTTCGGTCCCGCAAGGATCGGGACCAGGCCCGGCTGACCCTCGGCTCCGGCCCGGCCCGGGAGCTGGAGGCGTTGCAGCACGAACTCGCCTCGCTCAACCGGCGGCAGAGCGAGCTGGAGGACACCGAGCTGGAGCTGATGGAGCAGCGGGAAACCGCCCAGAGCGTGCTCGACGGGGTCGAGGAGCGGCTGACCGCGACCCGGGAGACCCGCACGGCGACCGAGGAGCGGCGTACCCTCGCGCTCGCCGAGATCGCCAAGGAGGAGGAGTTCAAGGCCGGCGCCCGGCAGCCGCTCGCGGCGGACCTTCCGGCCGACCTGGTCACCCTCTACGACAAGGTCCGGGACGTTTCCGGTGGGCTCGGCGCGGCGCTCTTCACCGCCGGCCGGTGTGGTGGCTGCCGGTTGGAGCTGTACGGCGCCGACCTGGCCCGGATCAGGGCGGCGGCCCCGGACGAGGTCGTCCGCTGCGAGGAGTGCCGCCGGATCATGGTCCGAACCGCCGAGTCGGGGTTGTGACCGTGCCCGCCGGTCGTCCCGCCCCGGCGGGCCGGATGAACGCGGTGCCGAGGTGAGCGGCCGGCCACGGGTGGTCATGGAGGCCGACGGCGGGGCGCGGGGCAACCCGGGCCCGGCCGGGTTCGGCGCCGTGGTCCGGGACGCCGAGTCGGGCGAGGTGCTGGCCGAGCGTTCCGAGTCGATCGGGGTGGCCACCAACAACGTGGCCGAGTACCGGGGCCTGATCGCCGGTCTGGAGGCCGCGGTCGAACTGGACGCCTCCGAGATCGACGTACGAATGGACTCCAAGCTGGTCATCGAGCAGATGTCCGGCCGGTGGCAGATCAAGAACCACGGACTACGCCCGCTGGCCGCGCAGGCGGCCGGGCTGGTCCGCAAGTTCGACGCGGTGCGTTACCAGTGGATCCCGCGCGAGCAGAACCGGCACGCGGACGCGCTGGCGAACGCGGCGATGGACCTGGCGGCGGGGAAGCCCGGGGTTGCCGATGCCGCTGCGGCGGCCGGGTCGGACCCGTCCGCCCGCGCCCGTGCGCAGGAGGTCGCCGCGCAGGGCTCGACCACCCGTACGTCCTGGGAGCCGAGGCCGTCCTCGACCGCGACCCGGCTGCTGCTGGTCCGGCACGGGGAGACCGAGCGGACCGCCGAGCGCCGCTATTCCGGCCGGGGTGACGTGCCGCTCTCCGAACGCGGCCTGGCCCAGGCGCGGGCGACCGCGGTCCGGGTGGCTGGGCTGGCACCCTCGGTCGCGGCCGTGGTCAGCTCACCGCTGTCCCGTTGTACGGCCACCGCCGAGATCATCACAGGGGTGCTCGGTGGCAAGCCGGTCGCCACCGAACCGGACCTGATCGAATGCGACTTCGGTGCGTGGGAGGGACACACCTTCGCCGAGGTGCAGGCGCGCTGGCCGGGGGAGATGAACGCCTGGCTCGCCTCGCCGAGTGTCGCGCCGCCGGGCGGGGAGTCGTTCCGCGCCGTCACCACCCGCGTACGCCGGGCGCTGGCCGCACTGCTGGCCGCGTACCCGGGGGAGACCGTGGTGGTGGTCTCGCACGTCTCCCCGCTGAAGATCCTGCTCCGGGACGCGCTCGCGGCCGGGGACGCGTTCCTGCACCGGCTCTACCTCGAACCGGCCGGTCTCTCCATCGTGGACCTCTGGCCGGACGGCGGGGTGGCGGTCCGGACCGTCAACGACACCGCCCACCTCGCCACCCTCTGACCGGCCGCCCAGGTCACCTACCGGCGCCGGCTGGTGCGGCGAGGAAGTCGCGTACCAGCCGGGTGAAGGTGGCGGCGTCGTCGACCCAGGGGTAGTGCCCGGCACGCTCCTGGACGACCAGTTGCGCCTGTGGGAAGAGGTCGGCGATGAGCCGCGCGGCGGGCGGGGTGCACATCGGGTCCAGGGCGCCGGCCAGCACCAGCACCGGTACGTCGAGCTGGCCGAGTGCGGCGCGTACGGCCCCGGTGTCGGGGGCGAAACCGGCGTAGAAGCCCTCGGAGGCCGGGTACGAGCGCTGCCAACTGTCGGCTTCGTGGTGCGTGCGCGCCCGTTCGTCCCAGCGGCCGTAGAGGAACGGGGCGGTGGCGAGCAGGAGCGGGGCGGTCTCGGCCGGGTCGGCGCCGGCGACCACCGCCTGGACCAGGGCGGTCCAGCCCGCGCGGGCATTCGGGTACCACCACTCGCCGGCCCGGGCGTCGAGCGCGTTGTCCAGGCCGACCCGTTCGGTCCCGGTGCTCGCCGAGACCGGGGTGATCAGCAGGAGCTGGGCCAACCGGTGAGGGAACCGGGCCGCGTAGAGCTGGGCCAGGTCTCCGCCGGCGGAGTGGCCGAGCAGGCTCATCCGGTCCAGCCCGAGGTGTGTACGGAGCGCCTCGACGTCGTCGACCAACCGGTCGCAGCGGTAGCTGGTCGGATCGCCCGGCACCTCGGAGTCCCCGGTGCCCCGGTGATCCAACATGATCAGTGTCCGGTGGGCGGAGAGTCCACCCAGGTCGTCCAGGTAGGACGAGGCGCGTCCGGGGCCGCCCGGTAGGCAGACCAGCGGTGGCCCGGCGCCGTGCACGTGATAGGTCAGCTCGGTCGCGTCGTACGAGGGAAACCTCGGCACCCGATCAGCATGCCAGAGACAGGACTGGATCGCAGCAGTCGAGAAGGCTTGACCACAGCAGGCGGTACGCACATCATCGATCTGCAAGGTTTCCTTACAGATCGCAGCTCCTCAAGGAGTGTGGATGAATAACCGTCTCGCCCGTCGACTCGGCGTCCTGATCGCCACCGCGTCCGTACTGCTCACCGTCGCCCCGCCCACCGCCGCCAGCGCCACCACCGGCCACCGGGGCGGCTCGGACGGCTACTACAAGGTCGGCTACTTCACCCAGTGGGGCATCTACGGCCGCGCGTTCCCGGTGAAGAAGCTCGACACCTCCGGCGCCGCCGCCCGACTCACCCACGTCAACTACGCCTTCGGCAACGTGAGCGAGGACGGGAAGTGCTACATCGACGGCGGGCCGGGCGAGGGTGACCCGTGGGCCGACTACCAGCGGCCGGTGCCCGCCGAAGAGAGTGTGGACGGGGTCGCCGACGCGCCCGGTCAGGCGCTCAACGGCAACTTCAACCAACTCGCCAAGCTCAAGAAGAAGCACCGCGACCTGAGGGTGCTGATCTCGCTCGGCGGTTGGTCCTGGTCGACGTACTTCTCCAACGCCGCCGCGACCGACGCCTCCCGCAAGGCGTTCGTCACCTCCTGCATCGACCTCTACCTCAAGGGCAACCTGCCGGGCACCGCCCCCGGCACGGCCGCCGGGGTCTTCGACGGGATCGACCTGGACTGGGAATGGCCGGGCTCGGCCGGTGAGCCGGGCAACGTGATCCGCCCGGACGACAAGCAGAACTTCACCAAGTTGCTCGCCGAATTCCGCAAGCAGCTCGACGCGTACGGCAAGAAGAAGCGCGAGCACTACGAACTGACCGCGTTCCTGCCGGCCGCCCCGTCCACCATCGACGCCGGCTTCGAGGGTCGGAAGATCTTCAAGTATCTCGACTTCGCCACCGTGCAGGGTTACGACTTCCACGGCGGCTGGGACGCCCGCGCCAACCAGCAGTCCGCGCTGCGGGTGCCGGCCGGCGCCCCGGACAACCCCGACTTCTCCGTCGAGGTCGCCATCGACACCTGGCTCGACCGGGGAGCGCCGGCACGCAAGCTGGTGCTCGGTGTCCCGTACTACGGCCGGGGCTGGACCGGGATCACCACCGGCGGCAACGGACTCTTCGGACCCGCCACCGCCCCGGCACCGGCCACGTACGAAGCCGGATACGAGGACTACAAGGTGCTGAAGAACCTGGTCGGCAACGGCTACACGCTGCACCGGGACCTGCGCGCCGGACACGCCTGGCTCTTCGACGGCACCACCCTGTGGACGTACGACGACCCGGTAGTGCTGCTCCAGAAGGCGCTCTACATCCGCAAGGAGGGACTGGGCGGGGCAATGATCTGGTCGCTCGATGGCGACGACGACAACGCGTCGCTGACCAAGGCCCTCTCGCTCGGCCTCTGGACCTTCTGATCCGCCCCGGCGCCGGCTAGGAAAGCGTCGCCACCAGCACAGGTACACCCAGCGTCCCCGTCGACCGTCCGGTCGACGGGGACGCTGCTTCCATCAGCCGTTCGGCGCAGCGCGCTCGCCGTTCGGCGCACGGCGTCCGTTTCCGGCACGTGACGGCAGTCACAGCCTCGATAACCTCCGCCCGCGTACGAGATCACGACGCTGGTGGAGGTGTGCGATGAGCGAACCAGAATCGGCCAACCCCGGTACGGCGGACCCACCGGATCCGGCCGGTACCGCCACGGCCCCGACACCCGTCGCGGCGTCGAGGGCGGGCGACCGTAGCCCGTGGAACTGGCTGCTCTTCGTACCGATCGTGGTGCCGCTGGTCACCGCGTTCTTCAACCAGGACACGCCGCGACTGTTCGGCTTCCCGGTCTTCTACTGGCTGCAACTTGCCTTCGTCCTGCTCGGGGTCGCCAGCACGACGCTGGTCTACCAGATGACGAAGCGGCGGGGGTGAACCACATGTGGCGCGACCATCTCACTGAGATCATCGTCTTCACGCTGCTGTTCCTGCTGGTCAGCGCGATGGGCTTCGTGGCCGCCCGGTGGCGGGCCCCGAAGGACATGGCCCACCTGGACGAGTGGGGGCTGGGCGGGCGCAGCTTCGGCGGCTGGATCACCTGGTTCCTGGTCGGTGGCGACCTCTACACCGCGTACACCTTCGTCGCCGTACCGGCGCTGCTCTTCGGGGCGGGTGCGGCCGGCTTCTTCGCCGTGCCGTACACCGTGATCATTTATCCGTTGGTCTTCCTGCTGCTGGTCCGGCTCTGGTCGGTCTCGCACCGGCACGGCTTCGTCACCCCGGCCGACTTCGTACGGCAGCGCTTCGGCTCGCCGACACTCGCCCTGCTGGTCGCCATCACCGGCATCGCGGCGACGATGCCGTACATCGCGTTGCAACTGGTCGGCATCGAGGCGGTACTCAAGACGATGGGCGTGACCGGGGAGAGCACCGTCGCCCGGCACCTGCCGATCATCATCGCGTTCGCCATCCTGGCCGCGTACACGTACCAGTCCGGACTGCGGGCACCCGCGCTGATCGCGTTCGTCAAGGACACGCTGATCTACATCGTGATCCTGGTGGCGGTCATCTACCTGCCGTACAAGTTGGGGGGTTGGGGGGAGATCTTCGATGCGGCGGACGCCAAGTTCGACGCGAGCCCGTCGCCCGGCGACGGCATCCTGCTCAACCAGAACAACCAGCTCCAGTACATCACCCTGGCCCTCGGCTCGGCGCTGGCGCTCTTCCTCTACCCGCACAGCATCACCGGGGTCCTGGCCAGCAAGAACCGGGACGTGATCAAGCGGAACATGTCCGCGTTGCCGGCCTACAGCCTGCTGCTCGGGCTGATCGCGTTGCTCGGCTACATGGCGATCGCGGCGAACGTGAAGCCGCTGCCCGGTGCCACCGAGGGCAGCGTCGACAACAACACCGTGGTCCCGCTCCTGTTCGAGCAGCAGTTCCCGAGCTGGTTCGCCGGCATCGCGTTCGCCGCGATCGGCATCGGTGCCCTGGTCCCGGCGGCCATCATGTCGATCGCTGCGGCCAACCTCTTCACCCGCAACATCTACAAGGAGTACCTGAAGCGGGACGCCACCGCCGCCCAGGAGGCGAACGTCTCGAAGATCGCCTCGCTGGTGGTGAAGGTCGGCGCGGTCGCCTGCATCGTCTTCCTCGACCCGCAGTTCTCCATCGACCTGCAACTCATCGGCGGCGTGATCATTCTTCAGACGCTGCCGGCGGTCGCGCTCGGTCTCTACACCCGCTGGTTCCACCGGGGCGCTCTGATCGCCGGCTGGGCCGCCGGCATGGGGCTCGGCATGTGGATGCTCTACCAGATTCCGAATCCGGCCACGAAGCGCGAACACTTCGGTGGCAGCGCTTTCGCGTTGGAGAGGTTCGGCTTCGACACCCCGAAGACGATCTACGTCGGTCTGGTGGCGGTGGCGGTCAACCTGCTGGTAGCCGTCATCTTCACGCTGATCCTGCGGGCGGCGAAGGTCTCCGAGGGGCCGGACGGCACCAACCGCGACGACTACTTCGCCGACGAGGGCGACCCCCGCCTCGTCCCCGTCTCCGTTTCCACTCCCGCCCCCCGTCGCGCCTCCGAGGAAGCCCCCACCGAACCGGTCGCGTGAAAGGAAGGGCCCCTTGTTAACGCTATGCGTTAACAAGGGGCCCTTCCTAACACCTGCGGAGATCACCTTCGCTGAGGGGGTCCGGGTGGTGGTGTGGGAGTGCGAGTTTCGGGAGGACCTTTCCTGGTCATTTTGTTGACCAATAGAGGTCCTTTTTGGTGTCCGTAACCCATGGCGAACGCATGATCAATCGACTGGATCGCTTCGTCCTCAGTGGAGTAACCGAGGACGTTTCTACTGGTGGGAGAGGTGTTGAGCGCGCCAGAATCGCTACCTGGTTGTCGCGCACAAGGCGGTCCCATTCGCTGCGACGAATCGTACTCGATCCGATCATGAGGAAATTCGCCCTGTTCATTCCTGGGCCTGCCCGATTAAGGTAAGCGCACACACTCCGAGTGTCCCTTAAGGAGCCGAACCGTGCAGAACAATGCCTTACGGGTGGCGATGGCCGATGCGGGCGAGACAATCGAGTCCCTCGCCCACCAAGTAGGAGTCGACCCCAAGACGGCGGCTCGCTGGCTTTCGCCGGGACGCACTCCGCATCCGCGTACCCGGCTGCGGGTGGCGACGCTGCTCGACCGCAAACAGGAGGAACTCTGGCCCGAGCCGTATCGGCGGCGCAACCTGGCCTGGTTCCGCCCCTGGGCCGAGATCGAGCGCATGGCGATCCTGATCCGCTCGTACCAACCGCTTGTCCTGCAAGGGCTGCTCCAGACCGAGAATTATGCCCGCGCCATGCTCCGGGTGGGTTCGGTGATGCCGCCCGAGGAGGTGGAGGAGTTGGTGGAGGCCCGACTCCAGCGGCAGGCCATCCTGTCGAGCGCGAAGCCACCGCAGTTCATCGCGGTCTTCGACGAGATGGTGCTCCGGCGGAGAGTCGGCGATCGGGCGGTGATGCGGGAGCAGCTCGAACACCTCATCACGATCGGCGAGCAGGAGCACGTCCAGATCCAGGTCATCCCCGCCGACGCCCCGTGGCACACCGGGCTCGCGGGGCCGTTCGTGGTCGGGACGATGCCGGACGGGACCGAGGCGGGCCACCTCGACAACCAGTTGCGCGGCCAGATGGTGGACCTCCGCGCCGACCTTGTGAGCCTCGGGAGACGGTGGGAGAGTGTTACCGGGGAAGCCCTCCCGCGCCGACACTCAATCGAGCTGATCAAGGAAGTGGCGAAGACATGGACCTGACCGGAGCCATCTGGCGCACCTCCACCCGCAGTTCCAACAACGGCGGCGACTGCGTCGAGGTGGCCGACAACCTGCCCGGCCGGGTGCTGGTCCGGGACAGCAAGAACCGTGACGGCGGCACCCTGGCCTTCGGCCCGACCGCCTGGCGCGCGTTCGTCACCCAGGTCGCCAACCGCTGAGTCCGCCTGACTCACCGCCGATCGGGTACGTGACTAAAGGTTGATCTGGTAGAGGATGAAGCCCCGGTTGATCGCCACCTGGTCGTAGAGCCGCCGCGCGATGATGTTGGTCTCCTGGGTCGACCAGTAGACCCGGCAACACTCCTGCTCACGTGCCCAATCGGTCACCGCCGCGATCAACGCCCTGGCCACGCCCCGCCCCCGCGCCTCCGGGGCGGTGAAGAGGTCCTGGAGATAGCAGACGTCCGGCGCCGAGGTGTTGGCGTGGATGAGGAAGTGAGCGATCCCGACGAGCTTGCCGTCGATCTTCGCACCGAGCGCGTGCATCCGCGTGTCGTCCTGGAACGCGTTCCACGCCCTGTCGTACATCTCCGGTGGAAGCTCACGCTGGTAGAAGTCGACGTACGCCCGGAACAGCGTTTCCCAGTCGGCGCGATCCTCCGGCGCGAGCCGGCCAACAGTGATCATGCGATGTCTCCCGGTGCGGACTGGTCCCCAGAACCTAGATGAGCAGAACGCCGATGGTCATGCCAAAGGCCACAATCACACCTTTGAGTACGGCCGGCGGTAGTTGACGGGCCAGCCGGGCACCGAAATAGCCCCCGACCAGGGTCGCCGGCGCCACGATAGCCACCGCAGCCCAGTCCACAGGCCCGAAGGCGGAGAAGACGACGACGGTGGTCAACCCGACGACCGCCGAGACCACGTTCTTGAGCGCGCTGACCCGGGCCAGTGTCTCGTCCAGCACCAGGGCGAGACCGGCGACGAGCATCACGCCGAGGGCGGCGCCGAAGTAGCCCCCGTACACCGAGCCGAGCGCGACCATGCCCTGAAGGGTGAGGGTGCGGCGGCGCGGGCTCAGATCCGCCGGATGGCCGACCAGTCGGCGCAACCGATCCTGGAACGCGAGTACGGCCGTCGCACCGAGAACCAGAATCGGAATGACGACCTTGAACGCGTCCTCGGAGGTGTTCAGCAGCAGCAGGCCACCGGCGGTGGCGCCGAGCGCGGCGGTGGGGATCAACGGCAGGACGCGGCTCCGGTGGGGCAGATCGTCCTTGCTGCCGGCGACCGCCGCCAGATAACCCGGACAAACGGATACGGAATTGGTCACGTTCGCCTGGATCGGCGGCATACCGATCGCGATCAGTGCCGGAAATGTGATCAACGAGCCGCCACCGGCAACCGCGTTGATGGTGCCCGCGGCGAGCCCGGCGGCGAGCAGCAGGCCCGCATTGAGGAGATCCATCGCTGCCGAGAGTAGTCAGCGGCCCGCTCGGGACGGCGTTACTCCCGGCGACTCTGTGACTGTGTCGACAAGTAGACTTGCCGGGCGACGGACGAGTCGACCGGGCGGTCGCGTCGGCGGGTGAAAGCCCGCCACCGAGGAACGTCCGGACTCCACAGGGCAGGGCGGTTGTTAACGGCAACCCGGGGCGACCCGCGGGACAGTGCCACAGAAAGCAAACCGCCCGGCTGATCCCGCCGAGCCAACAGGCTCGGCAGGTGACGCCAGGTAAGGGTGAAACGGTGGGGTAAGAGCCCACCAGCACCCCGGGTGACCGGGGTGGCTAGGTAAACCCCGCCCGGAGCAAGGCCAAGACAGGGTCATCACCGCGAGGTGACGGCCCGCGCAGACGCTTGAGGGCTGCCCGCCCGATGTCTGCGGGTAGGCCGCTAGAGCCTGCCGGCGACGGTAGGCCGAGATGGATGGCCGCCGCCGGTGACACCGGCAACGGTGCCACCGGGCACAGAATCCGGCGTACAGGTCGACTCGTCCGTCGCCCACCAGGTCACAGCCTTAATCAAGGCTCTGACCTGGCCGTATGTCCTGGCGGGGGCAAGCGTTAATGGTCAACTTTGGTCGACGTTTGGCGCCCTGGAGACGCCCCGACGCCCCGAATGCGCCCTGATCTTGGGCAGCACTGTCAGCTTGGGACCGCTCAAGATCAGACGATCGTGCGTCGCCGTGCGTCGACGCGCTCCCAGGTGGCCCGTGTTGGCCCTGGTCTACATCGGCTTACGGCCCCCGGATGGCCAGCGCACCCCACGCGTCCTTCGGGCTGACGCATCTCGATGATCGAAGGCAGGAGGTATTCGCCCGAGCCACCCTGGTGCACAAGTGCACCAGGGTGGTGTACTATTGCACCAGGTCCGGACTGGAAAGCGGTCGAAAGTTCTTCGGCAGAGCACTTCGGCGATGTATCACGCATCGGGAATCTCGACCGTTTTCCTGGCTGGACCTGGACTAGCCAATTGAGAGGTGGAGCAAATGAAGGCAAAACATGATAGCCCTTACAGGCGAAGAGTAGGAGTCCCATATGATCAGCTCGGGCCGCCACCCGAAGAAGGCGATTGCCGATGCTCTCCGTCGCGCTGAAGATCTTGGGCTACTCATCACAAAACTTCATCGCGGGCACAGGTGGGGCGAAGTGAGGTGCAGTGCCTGTCAAGCAAGCCGGGATGTTTGGTCGACCCCCCGCAGCCCTGGCACACATGCGAAGCAGATCGATCGTTTCGCGCGGACCCACACCCATCCCGCACCTGCTGCGGAGGCACCCGCATCGACGTAGGGCCGAAGGGAGGTACGGCATGACAACTCACGTGTTCACGGTGGTGCTTGATCGGCCGCCTACTGATGACGAATTAAACGCATTGTTTACCGCAGGCTGCGATGATGCAGCGTTCGGCACGGAGGCCGGCTTCCCGATCGCGGAGTTCGATCGGGAAGCGGAGACCATGGCAGATGCCATCGCCTCTGCTGTACGCAACCTCGACTGCGTCGGCCTAGTCTCGCTGCGCGTCCTAGATCAGGACCTACTCACACTGGCTGATGTCGCACAGCGGATCGGCCAGAGCCGGGAATCGGTACGGCGATACGTGACAGGTGACCGGGGCCCGGGCAGATTTCCCCCACCGGTGAACCCCGCCCGCGAAGGCACGGCGTTTTACCGGTGGAGCGAGGTGGCTCCATGGGTCCGGCACAACTTGGGTATCGACGCGCCGGATAGCGACCCGGCCCTGGTAGTGGCCAACCTGGTCCTACAGGCTCGACAGCACCGGAATCGCGTTGCCCATATTGCGGCGTTGACCGATCTGCTAACCGCGTAGGGCCGTCGCGGCCCGGACGATACTGCTTGCGCGGCGACAACAGCAGGCTGCGAAACCCAAAAGCCCTGCTCGGGACTCGCGTTCCGAGTAGGGCTCCTGTGTATGGAGCGGGTAATGGAAATCGAAACTGCACTGTCAGCTTGGGAATTGGACCGCGCAGGGTCCCGGTACGGCGTTTTGCCTGGTCGGCACGGTCTGGACTGGTCTGGTTTGGCCTGGAGTTACACCGGCGTCTGGCCTGTGGATGGCCCGACGGAACGGGGCGCAGCTCAGCTGTCGCATCCTGCTCGGCGTTCCGCGCTACTCCCGACTAGCGATCTCCCAGGCGAACACACGACCGCGCTTGTGAACCGGGTGGACGAGCTGGTCATAGGTAGCGACGAACCGGTCGCCGAGGTTGACCCTTAGGCGGGCGAGTGTTTCGAACGCTTGGATTGCTGGCTCCATCTCCATCTCCACCTTCTGCTCTTTGTAGTCGTAGCCAAAGATCAGGATCGCCTTCCGGCCCGGCAGCGTCGAGCTTACGAGTTTGTCGCAGTCGGTGAGCGCACTTCCGTGTGCGGGGTAGGGAGACAGCACGCGGGTGAGCATGTTGTCGTTTGGCTTTCCGTTGTCTCCAAACAGCCGCAACATCTTGGCTTCGATGGCCCAATCCCATGACGGAGGCTCTCCTAGGCACCAGTCACAGCGTTGCCGGCTGGTGCCGGGGTAGCGCACATTCAGCCCGTCCTTCCGATACCCGGGGCTCAGGTCGGCGAGTTCATTGAGTACGAGTTTGATGGTGTCCTGCTCGGTGTGGGGGCCGATGCCGGGCTGGTAGGTCCGTTTAGTGGGGCTGGTCGCCTGGGGGCGCTTGGCGTCAGCCGTTTGTAGGGCCGACGCGAAGTCCCTGACGAGCTGCGGCAACTCGATCATCACTCGATCGTGCCATTCCATGGCACGCTGTCCCAGCGACCTCCGCATCAGGAGACCAGGTTGTCCCTGCACCACCCGTCATCCGGCCGAGAACTTCGAGATGCCGCAGTGTCTAGCGGAGCCCGCGCGCCGCGATGCCCGACTTGCTCGGCCACAACGGACAGCGCCTCAGGCGCCCGGTGGCAAGCCAGTCCGGGGTGTGGACTGGCGCGGCAGTCGGAAGCCAAGAGTCCCACGGAGGCCAGCCACGCCGGCTTCCGTACCGCCGTGCTCGGCGTCCTGGCCGTGGTCGACGAGGTGGCGGCAGCCATCGATTGCTGCCTGGCGTGGGAGCGGCGTCCGCTGGGTGTCGGTGGCCTCCGCCCCGGCCGCGAAGCGAGCCGGGGCGGCTTGCCACCGGGCGGTCTACCGCTCCCGCCGGCGGCTTGATCCAGAAGAGAATAATTCGGCAGCCGGAACCATAGGTGCAGTCCGCGCGCGACTGAACGAGAGGTGCCCAGGGCAGGTCGATTTATTCAGTAGGGGATAGCCTCGGACCGTTCATCGATGTAATCTCGCCAACCTATGCAGCCGATCTTGTAGCAGGCATGGGCAATTAGTGATGGAACTTCTTGATCCGGAGGCGTTTATGCCCGAAAAGATAGGTGCCGTGCACGAAGGAACCATAGGTTGGTTTTGGCCTGGTCAGGTTAAACCAAGGTCCTGGAAGAAGGAACCCGAACGCGGCTACCTGAAGCTCGCCGACGACAACAGGCTTCAACTCGTCTTGTTGGACGAAAGCGACTCCTTCAAAGACCGACATGGGTCGTCGGCCCTACCGCGAATCATTACCGGTGCAACGGAGAGCGGAGGCGTTCTCCTGCTTGACATCGTCGGTAGAGGAAGCACCAGGAGCTTCGGTGGGGCGAGTGCCTCCGTCCTTCGCTACCGTGCGCGTTCCCTGATTGTTGGTGTGGACATCAAGGAAATCCGAAGCGCTAATGTTCATTCCATCGCAACCCACTATTTCGGAATTTCGAGCTGGCTTGGGCTCAGTGCGGTTGTCGAGAATTGGCAGAACCACAATGGGAGCAACAGACTAAAATCGTTCACAATCACAGCGGACGTTCAGCCGGAGCAATCCGTCATGATTTCGGGGGGTCGTGAACTTGTCATATCGGCTCACTGGGAGGTTGGTGGGCCCGAAGACAGGCGTACGGTCCTTTCCCCGGTCTCGATAGCCTGTCAGTCCAAATCACCTAAGCATCTCGCATATTTACGCTATCCCCTGCTGCGCATCCAGGACTTAATATCACTTGCGTACGATGGGTTCGTGGCGGCTGACGATGGACGAGCGGTTCCCCACATCGATAACGAGCTTCTTTTGAGTACTCCTTCCTACTGGGACTCCCTGCTCATGGCCACTTCCAATGGTGATGCCGTGAAGGACAGAGATCTTCCATACTTCCATTGTGCTGACATTGGTGGCCTTGCCGGTTTGGCGCGGTGGACTAGTCTCTGCTACAGGCACCTGCGGGCAGTTCGGCCTATTGTGGAGCGCTATCGTCAGGGCAAGGCGTCCCCGCCGTTGCGTCTGATGGAAGTGGCTGCCGGGATAGAATACTGGGTGGCAGCCCATCGGCCATCGACTCAATGGGCAAGGCGGATGTGCCCCAGGCGTGGTCATCGATGCGGATATGCGTGGACTCTCGCGACCCATGTTGGCTCACCATTCGCTGAATGGATTGGGGACGTTGATACATGGGCTCAGGAATTCTGGAGCACCTACAACAAATTGAAGCACGAGCCGGGGTACGACGTGGATGAACGCAAGTGCTCTCTTCTTGCCGAAAGTGCACTGTTGCTTCTTGCGGCGGCGCTACTCAACCGGGTGGCGACTAACAAGACGCCGTCCAAACGAATCTTTCAAGGGAGTGCGCACCGCACATGGCAACTCCGGGAGGCGCTTCAAAAGGTGCTCGGTACGTAAGTCTCCATCAATCCGTAACGGCGTCATGTGGGGTTCGTAAGGTGTGTGAGTCCTGGTACGTGGTGCTCAAATATAGGCTGCTACACCAGGTAAACACTCCTTTCCGGGTTATTTGGTGGGATGATCGTGAAGTGTCCCTCAGGTGCCATCTCGTGAAGAAGGATGGCGATTCTGATCGCTCGGTTGAGGGCTTCAGTTCGAGTGCTGCCTTGGCCAAGGGCCAGCCGAGTCAGGGCTTCGTCGCTCGTCAAGCTTAGGTTGAAGGTAGCTTTGACAAGCCGGGGTCTGCTGGAGTGATTCATTGACGCGAAAGTCCGTCTTGTTTGTGAGTATGTTTGAGAAATTCGGGGCTGGTCGATTCTTGCTCCTGAGCGGCGCTGCATGGGTCACTGTGGCCAAATAGGTAAAGGCATCGACCCTTGTTGGCGATGATGCTGCCGCAAAATACGGGGTGCTGATTGAGCTGGTCATCTTCAAGGCTGATAGCGGTATCGTTTGACTCGAATTCGGGAATGAAGGCCAGGAAGTCCGCGAGCCTCTCGGCTATCCCGAGGGCGTTGCGCAGCGTGGAAGCCTTGAAAGGGATGTGGATGACGAATCGTGCGTCGGGCTGCGTCAAATCTACGAGCGGTAGTGGGCGCTGGGTCGCGGTTGGCGTGATCGAGTTCCTTGGCGGTGGACCGCTTGCGTAGCGTGCGTCAGTCACGTTTGGGCTCCTCGGGCTAGTTGCGGTCGGGGTGCGGGTGTCGGCGGGGGACCTGACCCGCACCCCGACTGGTGCTGTCGTACGCACCTGCCCTCGCGGCCCTTGCGGCGAGCACGAAAGCAGGGCCGTTTCCGTACGACGTTGGGTAGTCAACTGGGGGCCTGTCGTACGTCGCGCCTGCCCTGGTAGACCCCTCGTGAACGTCTGGGGCCTTGGTGATACGTCCCGTGACGGTCTTGCAACGTCCCGTCCGGGAAACGTCCAATGGAGATATGAATGAACGTCTGCGGACGGTGATGGTGCGCCGGGGCGTCGCGGTTGAGGATCTGGCCGGTGAGTGCGGCGTCGACCCGAAGACGGTGTAGCGGTGGATCAGCTCGGGGCGGGTTCCGCATCGGCGGCATCGGTGGGCGACGGCGCGGCGGCTGGGCGCGGAAGAGGCGTACCTCTGGCCCGACGTGCTTGCCTCGGTCGCTGCCAAGCGGGGTGAGGCGAGTCGGGCGGAGCTGATCGAGGTTTTCCCGGATCGGGCTTCGGGTCCGCGTGAGACGTGGCTACGGCTGTTGACCGAGGCGCAGGAATGGGTGGACGTGCTGGTCTTCTCCGGGACCTTCTTCGCGCAGATACAGCCGCGCGTCGCCCGGATGCTCGCTGATCGTCTGTCGGCCGGTGTGCAGGTGCGGCTCTGCTTCGGCGACCCGAACAGCGATGCGGTGACGGTGCGGGATCGGGAGGAGGGCCTGGGCGGCACGCTCGCTGCGAAGATCCGGGCGTCGCTGACGTACTATCGGGAGATCGCGGGGATGGACGGCTGCGAAATCCGGTTGCACCCGACCACGCTCTACAACAGCCTGTTCCGGTACGACGACGAGATCCTGACGAACCCGCACGCGTACGGTGAGGCGGCCAGCGCCAATCCGACGTTCCATCTCCGTAAGGTCGATGGTGGCAGCCTGTTTGATCACTACGTGAGTAGCTTCGAGCGGGTGTGGGCTACCGCGATGCCGTGGCTGGGTACGGAGGTCTGAGCGTGGGACGTGTCGAGTACTGGAACGATCCGGATGCACCGAAGGCGAACACGCTCGTACCGGCGTGTGGGGTCTTGGCGGTCGACGACCAGGGCGCGATTCTGCTGCAACGGCGGCGCGACACCGGTCAGTGGGCGCTGCCGATGGGCAAGATGGAAATCGGCGAGACTCCATCGGAGTGCGCCATACGTGAGACGCGAGAAGAGACCGGGATCGAGGTCGAGGTGACCGGCATCATCGGCATCTACTCCGACCCCGGTCACATCGTCGCATACACCGACGGTGAGATTCGTCAAGAGTACGAGGTGACATTGCTGGCGCGGCCGGTCGGCGGTGCTCCAACAGTGAATGACGAGGCGAGCGAGGTCGGCTGGTTTTCGCCGGATGACCTACTCGGCCTAGACATCCACCCAACAATGCGGCGCCAGATTACGAGCTACCTCGACGGATCAATCCCGCACGTCGATTGAAGTCGTTGGTTGGGCATCATTTAGCGGTTAGCGAGCGATCCGTTCGGACCGCATCGGCGCTCGGAACCTATGTCTGATCCTCCTGGGCATCATCAAAACGTTTGAGTAGCTGAGAATAGCGTTCGACCTCGGCCTTGCGGACTGCAATCTCAGCTTCTCTAGCCGCGCGTTCCCGCGCCTCTGCTTGCCGACGTTTTTGTCGGCTTCGGGCGGCTGCACTTATCGCCGTCGCCCGAGCGCCTGACGCGCTTGCTGCAAAGGGCGGTGCCGCTCGCTGTCGTCGATACTCAAACTCTGCTGCTCTGACAACCTGTTCGGCTCGTAGTCGTTGTGTGCGAGCTGCTAGTACGCTCGAAACGGATGGCCCGGGCTCGCCCTCATCGTCACACCAGGCTGCCAAGCGGTTCCTGACCCACCACTCGATCCGCTGAGCAGGCTCGGTTGGAAGGGGTGGTGGCCCGGCTTTCGAGCCATCGGGATTATTGTCCAATGCATGGATGACATCGTTTGGCGTCCAGGATGCATTGAAGTATTTCCGTGCTAGCTCGCGCAAGTCATCGGCGGGCATGCGACGTAGTGTGGTCACGGTATACGAGAGCCAACGGGCTGCATCTGTCTGCGCGACACGGCCGTCAGGGGCTACCGAAGGATCGACTTCCGTCGGCCGGTAGTTCCAGTAGGGATGACATCTCGGGCATCGTTCTACACGGTCGTTTAGATCGACGAGCCGCGTGGTCGGGTGACACTGCCTGCACCAAGTTTCTCGTTCATTCATCTTTCGGCCAAAACTCTTGGGCAATAATTTCGTCTACTTGGGACATGTTTTCCATAAGTTGTCGCTCGCGTTGTTCGGCACAGTAATGGCGCATGAGCACCCGAGGTGGAGGCTTCTGGACTCCTATAAGGTCAATCACGGCATCATAGGTGCGGCTGAAAGCATAACGTTCCCGTTCGGGAACCTCGGCGAACGGAAACTCATCCGGATGGAATGTTCGCCAGTGACCATTTTGCATTCGGCCGATTATGACCGGTCGGTTACAGTAACGGCAACGAGTTCGCTGAACGGGAATCATGCGATTTGTCCCATTTATTCAGTTGGGCGAGGGGGTGTTTTGCGATCTCTCGTAGCGACGTACCAAGCAGTCTCGGATTCTAGTCGTCACCTATGCCTTGTGGGGGCCGCCACCATATGAAGCGCCCCGGCTCCTGGGAGTGGACCGGGACGCTCGTGTGTGGAGGTTAGTGGGTGGGCTACAGCTCCTCGCCGGCAAGCATGGTGGCGAGTTCGGCCATGCTGCCGATGATGGCTTCGGCTTTGGCGAGGCGGGTGCGTTTGCCGCGCTTGTTGGCGTAACCGATGGCGGCGACCTGGGCGGCTTCGATGTCGCTCTCGGAGTCGCCGACGAGGACGCATGGCTCAGGGTCGGCGTGTAGCGGTTGAGCCATGACATCCGTACGGACGCTGGCGCCTCGGGCGACGTTCTGCTCGGCTTGGCCGCCTCGCCAAGAGCGGACCCGTCAGGACGTTGAGGCGGCCTCGCGCTCGGCCAGGAACCGCTCGACCGTGCCTGCGCGCCGAGCCTCCTCGGCCAGTGACTCACCCACGATTGTGCCCGCCAGTTCGACCGCGAGCGCGCCGATCTCGGAGCGTAGCTCTCGGGCGACCGCCTGGCGCTCGCCAGCCAGCAACTCCCTGCCGGCCGAGACGGCCCGGTCGACCTCCGCCTGCGCCTCGGTCAGCGCACGCTGCCGGATCCGCTCGGCGTCGGCCCGAGCGTCGTCGCGAATCCGCCTGGCGTCGTCCCGCGCCTCGGCTACCTGGGCACGGTACTGCTCCAGCAGCCGAACCGCCTCGGACCGGGCGGCCTCCGCGCGTTCGAAGCCGCCCTCAATCGCCTCGGTCCTCGCCTGAAGCATCTGCTCCATCCGAGGAAAGACGAACTTCATCAACACGAAGCACAGCAGCGAGAACGCCACAGCCCCGATGATGAGCTCCTGCCATTGTGGAGTGATTGCGAGCGTGCCTTCGCTTCCGGCGGCATGATGCGACATCGATCGATGTTACCGTCTGCAAAGGATCCGCCGCTACAGCCGGCTACCAGTCGTAGGCCGACGCGAGCCGAGGAGATGGAGGACCTGACGGCCTAGCGACGCCGGGCGGGAGAGCTGAGCATATGGGCAGGTCAAGCACTATGTCGGCAACGATATCCGGCGTACAGGTCGACCCGTGTGTCGCCCACCAGATCACCCTCATGATTAAGGCTGTGACCTGTCTATTCTCTTTGGTCATCGTTGGGCGATGCTGGTCAAGGAGACACCCCGGCGAGGCTGTTGGGTAGCTACCCACCGGGTCGCAGGAGTAGTCGTACCTGATGTGGTGAGGCAGAGTGCGGCCCGCCGCGTCTGCCTGATTGGTGGCAAGCCTAAGGTGTGGTACCCAGGGGTCCGAGCGTCGTAGCCTGCCTTCCATGCCTGAAAACTCCGTTGCCTCCGTGACCTTCGGAAGTCATGACGACATCGCAACCCTGATGGGCAAGGTCGGCCAGGCGCTCGACGTTGAGTTCGAGCTACGCGACAGCGAATACCACGGTGGCGACTACTACCTGAGCCGGTCCGGTCGAGGCGTGTTCGTCATTCGGTGGAACAGAGAGCTGGACGAACCGGCCGAGCCGGACCGTCCCGAGCTTTCCACGCTGCTGTACGCGTCCATCCCCGTTGGCGACGTACCGTCCGTCACTCAGGCGATGGCACTGCTCCAGCTCGAAACGCTCGCCCGGCTCGCGTCCCACGGCAACCCACAGGGCTCGTAGGTCTGGGCTGGAGCTTCCCGTACCTTGTCGACCGGCCGCCCCGTGGGTCGGCTGTACCCGGGCTTGACATCGGCGCCCTCCTTATCGATTATCAATATATCGATTATCGATAAGGGGGCAGTCGTGGGACGTCTACGCAACCTTCTGCGGAGCCGCAGCTACCTCGCCGAACTTCAGACCATCCTGGTCCTGGCGCTGATCGCGGGCGCGGCAACCGTAATCGTCAACCTCTGGGCCATCGTGACCGGCCGACCCATCTCGGTCGAGGTCTCCAGGGGAGCCGAAGGGCTCGCCGCGACCGCCGGTTCGCTACGCCCGGGAGTCGACCTCGACCGGACCGCTGACGTGGCTGTTGTCGTCGAGCACCCGTCCGGCGGGCAGCTTGCGTGGTACGCCGCGCAGCACCTGCCGTGGTACCTTGTCGCGCTGTTCGCGCTGGCGATGCTGCTGGTCATCGTACGGACGGCACGTCGCGAGGATCCGTTCTCCGATGCGAACGTGGGGCGCCTGCGGATGCTCGGTTGGGTGGTGACCATCGGCAGTGTGCTCGCCTTCGGGATCGAAGTCATCGCGAAGATGGAGCTATCCGCCACGGTCATCACCGGAGCTATGGGTGCGACCATGGAGATCCCGTTCGGGTGGTTGTTCGGCGGGCTGTGCCTGCTGGCCCTCTCCGAGGTCGTGAAGCGGGGTTGTGCCATGCGCGCCGACCTCGCGGGTCTGGTCTGATGCCGCCCGCCGAGGAGCAGCGGGTCGAGGTGCACCTCGACCGGCTGCTGGCCGAGCGCGGTGTGACTCTCACGGATCTCGCCGCGCGGGTGGGGGTGACCCTGGCGAACCTATCGGTGCTCAAGAACGGCCACGCGCGGGCGATCCGTTTCAGCACCCTGACGGCTCTCTGTGACGCACTCGACTGTCAGCCGGGGGACCTCTTCACCACCCGGCCGCCCGAGAAGTGACCGGCCGTTCGGCTGGGCAGCAGCCCGCCGGAAGCGAACCCAGCCGGCAGCCCGCCGGAAGCGAACCCAGCCGGCAGCCAACCGAAGCACCGGCGGGCAGCCGCCCCAGGGGGCACCGACCACTCGGCGGTCACGACTCCGCCGGCAGCATTCCTCGCTTTCGCAGCCAGGCGTCGAGTTCCTCGTCAGTCCCGTCCAACGGCGGCTGATCGTCGGTGAAGTACGAGTAGGGCGCGACAGATACGCCCTCGACAACGCGGCGCGGGTCGTCCTCGGGCGCGTCCGGATCCAGGTCCCGGGCCGACAACGATGCCATCGAGAAGATGGCGAAACCGGCTCGCAGATCGAACCCGATGTCGGACGGGCTGCCGAACTGGCCTTTGGTCGCCAGGTCGGCCACCACCTCGTCCATGAACCGGTAGGTCAGTTGCACCCCGTCGAAGTAGACCTGGTCATCGATGCCGTATCCGATCTCGACAAGTTCGACGATGTCGTCCTCGTCGTAGGTGACGACGAGCATCGGGTCCACCGAGTCGTAGACGGCCCGACGATGGTTGCCGGCGTGGGCTGGAGGCCCGAGCCCTCGCTCAACGTCACGGCGTGGGTCACCGATTTTCACGGCCTCGACGCCAACTCCGGGAATGATGTCCATCCTCGTCATTATGGACAAGACACTGACACTTGACGGGGTCGGCAGGCGACTTTCCGATCGCCGACGAGCACCGATGTCAATTGGCCCACCACACCGGCGAAAGCCTTGTCAGGCCGGCGGGTCCTCACCGGTGAGCCCGTCCACCGACTCGCGGATGAGGTCGGCGTGGCCGACGTGTCGGGCGTACTCCTCGATCATGTCGATCAAGAGACGCCGCAGGCTGGGCGATTCGCCGTCAGGGGTGGTGATCGTGCCCGGATGGTCCAGGCCACCGTCGGCCAGTGCCTGCCGCACCATCGCGCGGGCGCGGGTCACGGCGTCCCGCCAGAGCGCGAAGAGCTGTTCGGGGGAGTCTTCGGCGGCTGAATGCCACGGCCAGTTCGGGTCGTTGTCCCAGTCCACCGTGTTCCACGGAGCACCCGGATCGGCGCCGAGCAGCTTCCACGAGAACGTGATCGCCTCGACGGCGGCCAGGTGCTTGAGCAGACCGCCCAGGGTTATCGACGACGCGCCGACCGTCACCCGCATACCGGCCGCGTCCAGTCCGCCGCACTTCCAGCCCAGGGTCGCGCGCTGGCGTTCCAGGGAGCCCAGGAGGGTGGCGGTCTCGTCACCCGCCAGCGGTGGTTCCCGAAGAACTTGCTCGTTCGTGCTGGTCATGGAGGACGACGCTACGTGCCGACCAGCACCGAGTCCAGATTGCTCCACGATGGAAGACTGGCGCGATGTTTCGTGCCCGTGTCGCCCTGATCCTGGGAGTCGTGTTTCTCCTGGCCGCGTGTGTCCTGCCGTGCGGGCCGCTCAATGACGAGCTGGGGGCGTCGTTCCCGTACCAGGATCCGACGCCGGAGATGCTGCAGAAGCAGGCAGTCGAGATCGCGCAGGCCCGGCAGGCCCTGGCAGCTCGGCTGAGGATCACCGCTGTCGTGGCGTTCGTCGGCCTGGTGGCCACCGGGTACGGGCTGTGGCGCTGGTCCCGTACCCGCAGGGCAGGGGGCGGGAAGCGGCAGTCATGAGCAGTCTCCGACGGACGGGTCCACTGACCCACGGCCTGAAACGCACCTACGGGTGAGGTCAGGCACCGTCCGGCTCAGAAGATCAGCGAGACCACCAGGATGAGCAGCGCGGTCAGCGCCAGCGACACCAGAATCGAGCCCAAGCAGCCGAGCCGGTTCGAGAAGAAGACGAACATTCGGTGTTACCCCCTGGCCGGCCGATGTGCGTCGCTGTGGCGCCGCTGACCCGAATACCCTCGGTTCGGTCGGCCAAATCTCGGCGCGCCGATCGGCAACCCGGCCGGGAGAGCGGCTGCGAACCCTGACGGGACCGCTAAGCGGGATAATGTAGCGCCATGCAACCTGACGTGACGTCGCCGGTCGACGATCCCGCACCGGCCCGGGACCGGCTGCTGCTCGCCGCCGCGCAGTTGCTCGACGGAGGCGACCGCTCCTTCTCCACCCGGGCCATCTGCGACCTCGCCGGGGTGACCGCCCCCACGCTCTACCACCATTTCGGCAGCAAGCAGGGGCTGATCGACGCCGTGATCCACCACGGCTTCACCCAGTACGTCTCGTCCGCCGGCTCGCCCGAACTCTCCGACGACCCGCTGCGTGACCTCCGCGACGGTTGGGACCGGCACGTCGCGTTCGGCCTCGAACACCCGAATTTCTACGCCCTGCTCTACGGCAACGTCGAGCCGGGCCGACCCTGTGCGATCACCGGTCCCGCCACCGACATGCTGGTCAGGCTCCTGGACGAGGCCGCGCGACGAGGACTGCTGCGGGTGCCGCCGGCCGAGGCCGCCGCCCAGATCCTGGCCGCGAACGTCGGCGTGACACTCAGTCTGATCACGCAGCCGGGACAGGGGCGGGACACTCGGCTCTCCGTACGGGTCCGCGACGCGATCCTCGGTTCCGTGCTGGCGACAACGTCGCAGACACCGCAGGCCGGGCCGGACGACCGGCCCCGGGCCAGCCCGGCGATCGCCCTGCTCGCCGCCCTCGACCGGGATCCGAGCGGTCTCACCCCTGGTGAACTGGCCTTGATGCGGGAACTCCTCTTCCGGATCCGTGACTGAGGAACCCGACAGCGGGTAGCCACGAACCATCTCGACGATCCCGTCGAGTCGGATCGCGGCACCATGGGGGGCCTTGATGACGCAGGACGTGAGTGCCGGCGACGGCAGGGCAACGAAGACGCAGGCGGCGAAGCAGGGCGCCGCGCAGACCGGACAGAAGGTATCCCAGGCCGGTGGCGCGCTCGCACACAGCGCCGCCGACCAGGGGCGGGACGTGGCCCACGAGGCGAGCGAGCAGGCCCGGCAGTTGATGGGACAGGCAACGTCCCAACTCCGGGAGCAGGCCGAGGCCCAGCAGCAACGGGCGGCCGACGGCCTGCGGGCGCTCGGGGACCAGCTTCACACCATGTCCGAGCGAACCGACCAACCGGGTGTCGCCACCGACCTCGTACGCCATGCCGCCGGCCGCGTCCACCAGGCCGCACACTGGCTCGACCAGCGGGAACCGGGCGCGGTGCTGAACGACATCCGCGACTACGCGCGCCGTAACCCGGGCATCTTCCTTGCCGGCGCGGCGGTCGCCGGGGTGCTCGCCGGCCGTCTCGGTCGCGGCATGAGCGGCGCGCGGGACAGCGGTGGCAGGTCCGGCGGTGCGGGCTCGCCGGACAGCGGTGACGGACACCACCAGGGTGACGGCCATCGTCGGAACGTCAGGCCCGGTGCGATGCCCGAGTTCCGACCGACCGGTTCGAGCGCGCCGGGGGCGTCGTACACCGACGCCCGCAGAGGAAGCGTCGACGAGGAGGCCGACCCGGGCGGAGGACCGGCCGCCGACCCACGTCCCGGCGGGACCCGGCCATGAGCGCCGCGACCGCCGGACCGGGTGCGACCCGGGAACGGGAGCGTGACCCGGGACAGGCATCGATCGGTGAGCTGCTCGGCGCGATCACCCGGGACACCACCACCCTGGTCCGTCAGGAGATCGAACTTGCCCGCGCCGAGGTACGGGCCGAGGTACGCAGTGCGGTCAAGGTCGCCGGCATGTTCGGTGGGGCCGCGCTCGGCGGCTTCATGGTGCTGCTCTTCCTCTCGTACGCCATGTGGTGGGGGCTGTCGAACGTCATCGACCAGGGCTGGTCGGCGCTGATCGTCGCGGCGGTCTGGGGATTCATCGCGGCGATCCTGGTCACGATGGCGCGGCAGCGGATGCGCGGCCTGGGCGCCCTGCCACAGACATCCGGCACCGTGAAGCGGATACCGGACGCGGTCAAGGGACGGACGGACCACCGATCGGGGGGAGAGCAATGAGCAGCATGGACCCGGCGCAGATCCGCGCCAGCATCGAGGAGACGCAGGACGATCTGGGCCGCAACCTGGACGCCCTCTCCGACCGGATAAATCCGCGCCGCGCCGCCCGGATGCAGGCCGACCGGGCCCGGGGCACCTTCCAGAAGCTCAAGGAGAACGTCATGGGATCCGCCTCGCACGCCCGCGACGCCTCGATGCACGCCCGGGACGCGTCGATGCACGCCCGGGACGTCGGGCAGGCGCGACTGTCGAACGCGCAGGACCGGATGTCGGCCGCCACCTCGGCCGCGGGCGACCGGATGCGCGGCATGGGGCACGAAGCCCAGCATCAGGCTCAGGGACATCCGCTCGCCGTCGGTCTCGTCGCCTTCGGCCTGGGCGTCCTCGCCTCGTCGTTGCTGCCCGCGAGCCAGCGAGAGCAGCGGCTCGCGGGCCGACTCCGCGATCAGGCGTCGGCGCATTCCGACGAGCTGAAGCAGCAGGCGACCGGAATGGCACGGCAGGCCCAGGAGAACCTGCGCGGGCCGGCGAACGAAGCGGTCGGGGCGGTACGGTCGAAGGCCACCGGGAACGCGGGCGCGTTGCGTGACCAGGCCCGGTCCACCGGCGAGGACCTGCGCGGACAGGCCCAGCAGACAGCGGAGGACGTACGCCGGCACTGACAACCCACATGCCGGACCGGGGCCGGGCCGGTTCAGCCGCCGGTCATGGCGTTCGGCGCGGTCACCGGTTTGGACTCGGGTGACCCGTGCTGGCGCAGGAAGATGCTCAGTACGACCAGCACGCCCACGGCGAGGAACTCGCTCTGCCAGTTCTGCATCGACTGGAACCAGAAGTCACTGGTCTGCACGAACTGCCATACGCCGACCGGCGCGGCACCGCTCTGTAACGCCTGCTGCTCGTTGTACGCCGCGGTGCCGCCGAGCAGGTGCCCGACGAACGAACCGGCGAACAGGAGCAGCAGCGCGAGCGAGAGGCTGTTGCGGTAGACCACCAGTGCCACCCCGCGGACGTGGACCGGCCAGGGGGAGTTCGGCTTGGCGTGGTCGGCGTGGTCGTCCGGGCGGTCGGCGTCCTGTTCGGGCTTGGACTCCGACGAGCCGCGTTGCACCAGGTACGCGGTGAGCAGCACGTACCCGCCCATCTGGAGGAACTCCGACTCCCAGTTCTCGAAGACGGCCTCGGCGAAGTGGCCCGTACCGAGGTAGGAGAGGTAGCCCTCGGGGGCGAGCCCGTACTGGGTCAACTCGTCGTTGTGGGTCTGCCATCCGAAGACGCTCTGTAGGACCAGGAAGATCAGGAAGGCGCCGAACATCGCCACCGACAGTGCGTGCGCCCGTAGCCAGCGTTTCATCTCCGGCTCCTCTCGCCGACGCGGAGCCTCCTTCCCAGTCGCGCCGACGCGGAAACACGCTGGTCAGTGTTGTTGAGAGACGCGCCGTCCGTGATGCCGACGCGGCGGTCAGTCGGCGTGCGGCCAGGGGGAGGAGCCGACCACGACGCCGTACAGGGTGTGGTCGACCAGGAGGGCGAGTTGTTCGCCGAGCCCGTGTCGTTTCCGGCTGATGCCGAGCTTCGGCGCGACGGTCGCCTCGAAGGCGGCCCAGAAGACGAAGCCGTACGCCGGGCCGGCCCAGGCGCGGCGGCGGATGGTGCGGGGCAGCAGACCGAAGGCGGCCCCGCCGACAGCGCCCACGCCCCAGTGGATGAACTCCACCAGCGCGGGTCGCCGGTTCGCGGGGACTCGGTAGAAGAGTGCGGGTGCGGTGTGTTTGAGCAGTTGTTCCGGCGGTGTCCGTTCGACCAGGCCAAGTGAGGTGGTGGCCTGCCTGATGCCTGACATCGCCATTGCGGCGATTGCGCCACGGGCGCCTGCCCGGCCGACCGCCGTGCCCACGACCGCGAGCTGCCTCCTGCCGTCCACCTGGCTCCCTTCCGGGCACCGTCGCCGCTCGGGCGGTCCGGGCCGGGGGCTACCCGCCCATCGTCTCGTGAAACCCGGGCCAGCTTGTGAAACCAGGGCCAACTCGTGAAACCAGGGCCAGGTTGTCTTGACCGCGTCCGGCTGGCCCTGGGCGAGGAGGTTGCGCGGGCGGCGACGGGCGCACCCTTTTCATGAGCGAGCTAATCTAATCCAGGCGGCTGCGTGCCGTGGGCGTCGAGGAAAGGAACGTCGATGGGCAGGTCGTCACGTGCCGACGCGGCGAGACATCGCGAAGAGGTGGTGGCCGCCACGGCGAGACTGTTGCGGGAGCGTGGCGCCGCCGGGGTGAGTGTGCAGGAGCTCATGGCAGCCGCAGGGCTGACCCACGGCGGGTTCTACAAGCACTTCAGTTCGAAGGAAGAGCTGGTAGGCATCGCTACCGAGACGGCGTACAACGAGATCCTGGGCATGCTCGTCCAGGTTGCCGAGGAGATTCCCGGCAAGACGGAAGCCCGCGCCGAGCTGCTCAATCAGTACCTCTGCGCCGAGCACCGCGACGCCCCGGGCACCGGGTGCGCCATGGTGGCGCTCGCCAGCGACGCCGCCCGCGCGCCTCATGACGGCCCGCTGAGGACTGCGTACGCGGCCGGGCTGGAGGCCGCGCTCGACCAGTTGACCGGGTACCAGGACGCCGAGGCGGAGGTACGGCGCGCCGCGATCGCTGACCTGGCGTCGATGGTCGGGGCGCTCACCCTCGCCCGGGCGACCGGCGGGACGGCACTGTCGGACGAGATTCTCGACGTCGTCCGAGACGCCCTCATCGCCCAACGACAGTAGGTTTCACCGGCTCGGCGTCGGGCAGGAGTACGTATGCCGAGACCGACGCCGCCAGCCGCAAGTGTCACCGTCTACGAGAACGGTCCGCTGCTGATCCGCGGTGACTACGCCCTGCGTACGGCGCTGGGCGGGCCGATCGACCCCGGACGCGACACGGTCGCGCTCTGCCGGTGTGGAAAGTCGTCACTCAAACCTTTCTGCGACGGTACGCACAAGATGGCTGGTTTCGTCGCTGGTGCAACACCCGATCCGGGCCCTGATCCCGGTGGCCCCGGTCCGGCTTCGCCTCATCCCGACTCCGGTGCCGACGAGGGTTAGCCACGCTTGTTCCCTGTGAGATTCAGATACCAGCATCGACCTGTTCAGCTTCTCGCTCGGCGGCTTCGTCGCGCAGGCCGAGGCCGGGCACCTGCCGAACGCCGAGCTGATCATCTACCCCGACGCGAGTACCCGCACGAGTTCGCCACCGAGGTCAACCGGTTCCTGCCCGTCGCGTGACCGCAGCCTCGTCACCCTCTCGGCATCGTGGGCCCACCCCGCCGAGAGGGTGACGAGGACACGGCGGCACCCAGCACCGACGTTCGGGGTGCCATCCGGCGAGGAACACCCGTCAGGCGCCGTTGGCTGTGCGCGGCGACCCGGATCCGGTGCCCGGCGTAACGGATGCCGCCGCGACCGAACCGCAGACCCAACGCCGCCCAACTGCACACCGCCCGCTCCAGCACCCAGACCGGAGCGAACAGGCAGGCACGGGCCGGAAAAACCGCCGCGCCGCCCGCGCGTCGACGACCCCACCGCGCCAGCGCCACCACCCCGGCCGCCGCACCGAGCAACGCCCGCCGGTCGACCATCGCCAACACCGCCACCGCCGGCAGCACCCCGAGGAAGAGCACCATCCGGGGCGGCACCGCCAGGTCGTCGTAGGCCTGACGCACCCGTTGGGACCAGAACCGCCGCGCGGTCGGCGGCAGGCGGCGTACGTAGAGGTCCGGCGGCGCCGCCTCCACCCCGCCGAATCCGCGTACGGTCCGCAGCAGTTCCAGGTTCTCGAACAGCACGTCCCCGTCGTAGCCGCCCATCGCCAGCACGGTCGAACGACGCAACCCGAAGCTGCCCGGATAGTCGTCACCGACGGCCCGGTTCAGCAGTGTGCGGCCGGTGTCCCAGCAGGCGTGCCAGGGCATCGGGTCGAAGTAGTTCTGCGGCCGGACGAGGTCGGCGTACGCCAGCAGTCGATGCACCGCACCCAGCGCCCGCTCGTCATAGCGCACGTCGTCGTCCGCGACGACGACCCGTTCGTGACGGGCCAACCGGACACCGGTCAGCACACCGTTGACCTTGCCGTTCAGATAACGCAGCGCCGGGTCCGGGGCGAGGTGGCGAACCAGGTGCGGCCAGCACCGCGCGTGCCGCGCGAACAACTCCGGTGGCGAGCCGTCGACCACGGTCACCGACACCCGCCCCGACAACCAGCGCAGGTAGTCGGTCAACTCCGCGCAGCCGTCGTCGTCCGACCACCGCAGCGGCAGGACGTACTCCAGCGGCAGCCGCCCGCTCGGGCCGGCGGCGGTCAATGCCCCAGCGCGATCGGCAGTCGCAACGAGGAACGCTGCTGCGCCCAACTCGTCAACACGTGCTCCGCCACCAGCCGATCGAGGGTCAGGCAGCACGCGGCGCCGAAGAGCACGTCCGCCGCCCGGGCCGGTTCCGCCGCCGCGAACGAGCCGCAGAGGTCGTACGCGGCGATCTGCTCGTGGACGGCGTCGGCCACCACGTGCTCGTCGTAGAAACGGGTCGCCTCCGGTGGGCCGCCGAGCCTCCGCAGCGCGTCGCCGTAACGGCGGTTCGGCAACGAGGAGGTCATCTCGAAGGCGGCGAGATGCCCGAGCAACGCACCCCGCCAACGGCGGTGCAGGCCGAACAGGGAGATGAGGTTGTTCGCCGCCAGGGTGACCGCCGGGACCGAGTCGACGTACGCGTGGTAGCCGGTGTCGAGTCCGAGCCAGCGCATCGTGTCGCGGAAGAGTTCGGCGTGCATTCGGGGCAACTGGCCGCGTCCGTACTCGTCCATCTGGATCTCGACCAGCGCGGCCTTGGCCGGACCGTCGAGCCGGGGGATGCCCCAACTGTGCGGATCGGCCTCCTTCAGGTGGTAGACCGAGCGTTGGGCGACGAACTCGCGAAACCGCTCCAGGTCACCTCGACGGTGCAGTTCGGCCGCGATCGACGGCCCGTCGTCGTCGGCGACCAGCGTGCCGAGAGTGCTGGGTACGTCATCCGCCTCCACCGCCGGCACCGGTCCGACCACGCGGCGCAGCGCCGATTCGAACCGGTGTTCCGCGACGGCGCGTACGGCGAGCAGCGACGGTTCCCACTCCCACCGTTCGTCGACCCCGTCCCAGCCCCGGTAGTGCAGCTCGTAACAGACGAAGAGGAACAGTTGCAGGTCCTCGTCCCCGATCGCCGCGACGTCCACGGATTCGTCGGTGCGCCACCCCTCGACGGCGTCGAAGGACAGCCGCCCCGGTACGCCGGAGAGCGCCTCGACGAGCATCGCCGAGGCCGGTCCCCGGCCGACCGGAAGCCTCATCCGGCCACCTGTTCCATCGCGTCGGACACTGGTCCCCCTCACGGCGCCAACGCCCGGTGATGCCCGCCGCGTCGCGGGTCAAACCCGCTCCGGCTAGCCGACCGGGCGCCGCACCGTGTAGATGCGCAGGTTCCCGTAGGTGGCGCAGGTGACGAGATCCCATCCCTCGGTCGACCAGGCGGTGAGCAGGGAGACCGGATGGACTCCACCGAGAGGGTGCGTCTGACCGGCCGAGTCGACCCACTCCCGCACCACCGCAGGACCGTGAAGCGCGCACTGGGCGACAATTTCCGCGTACTCGTAGCGAGACATGGTCCGATGATCTGACCGGGTGCCGGCGCGGACCATCAGCCGACCAGCCGATCGCCTATGCCGCTGCTCACTGCCGGCCGCAATCGCCACCCGCTACCCGTCGGGCGGGGCGGTCGGGGGCGCCGTGGCGGGGTGGGGCGGCCGGACAGGGGCGGCGACACGGCGGCGGACGCACACGTACCAGATATTTTTTTTCCGGCCCGGGTCGCCCGGCCTGTGCACCGTGTCCACCCTCCGATGTCGTGCGATTCCCTTTCCTGACAACCATTTTCCGGAAATGAGTCGCCTCTGCGGATTCCTCACCTGGGGAAACGGATCGGGTCTATTGTGGAGAAGACTCCGACTTTTTGTGTGAAAAGGTAGCGCTCCAGTTACTTTGCGGTGCACAGTTATCACATGAGCGACAGCGGAAGTGGTGAACGGTACTACTGGTGCCTACGACACCACCGGGTCGAGACGGACGCCGACATTTGCCCGGCGCGCTACGTCCTCGGTCCGTACGCCTCGGCTCACGACGCGGAGCACGCGCTGGAGAAGGTCCGGCAACGCAACGAGGAGTGGGACGCCGAGGATGCCCGTTGGGCCGGGGAGGAGAGGTAGCGGCGCGGCGCAGAGCCCGCGTCGTCGAAGTACTCCGCGGTCTCCACCTGGAGACCCCCGAGAGCATGTCCCGCAAGGAGGACCCAGATGGCCGAAGCAGTAAAGGCCACCAGCCGCCCGGCTGCCAAACGCACCGGCGTCAAGAAGACCACGGCGGCACGAAGCACCACCGGCGCGAAGAAGACCACGGCCGCGCGTAAGACCACGGCCGCGGCGAAGAGCACGCCTACCCGGACGACCGCGGCCCGCCCGTCGACGACCCGGGCGACCGCAACCCGGCCGGCGACCGCCAAGAAGACGGCGGCGAAGAAGGCCCCGGCGAAGAAGGCCGCGGCCAAGACGACGGCGGCGAAGAAGACCGTGGCGTCGAAGGCAGCCACCGCCCGGAAGAAGGCGACCACGGCGGCGACCCGTGCCGCCAGTGCGGTGAAGAAGACCGCCGCGAAGAAGGCGCCCGCCAAGCGCTCGACGGCGGCCAAGTCCACGCCGGCCAAGTCCACGACGGCGCGGTCCGCGGTGAAGAAGACCGTGGGAGCGAAGACCACGGCGAAGAAGGCCCCGGCCAAGAAGGCGACCGCCACCCGGTCGACCGCCCCGGGCACCCGCGCCACCGCGAAGAAGGCCCCGGCCAAGAAGGCCACCACCGCGAAGTCGACCACCTCGCGCGCGGCCACCGGAGCCCGGAAGACCACCGTCGGCGCGACCAAGAAGGCGACCGCCAAGAAGGCGGGAACCACCACCACGCGTACGCCGGCCAAGAAGATCACCGCCCGCAAGGCCCCCGCAAAGAAGGTGGCCGCGCGGCAGGCACCGGCCAAGAAGTCGACCCGGGCGACGGTCCGTAAGGCGGCCGGCTGACCGACGATGCCGGGCGCCCCGGCACGTACTGGCACCACGCTGGTAGGAATGACCCGTGGTGATCCGACGCGTAGTGGCGCCCCGCATCGACTTCAGCGCGTTGCGCCGCGAACTGGAACTGCCGACACAGTTTCCGGTCGCGGCGCAACGCGAGGCCGACGAGTCGGCGGCCACCCCACCGGGACCGGCCGCCGACCGGACCGACATCCCGTTCGTCACCATCGACCCGGCCAGCTCCCGCGACCTCGACCAGGCGATGTGCCTGAGCCGGCGACCCGGCGGCGGCTACCGGGTCCGCTACGCCATCGCCGACGTCGCCGCCCACGTCCGCCCCGACGGCGCGCTCGCGGCGGAGACCTGGCGCCGGGGACAGACCATCTACCTCCCCGACGGCAACATCCCCCTGCACCCGACGACGCTCAGCGAAGGCGCGGCGAGCCTGCTGCCCGACGTCGAACGGGCCGCCGTGCTCTGGACCATCGACCTCGACGCCGACGGTGCGACCGTCTCCGTCGACCTGGAACGGGCGCGGGTGCGCAGCCGCGCCAAGCTCGACTATGTCGGCGTACAGGCCGACGCGGACGCCGGCCGGTTGGCCGAACCGATCGCCCTCCTCCCCGAACTCGGCAAGCTCCTCATCGACCGGGGACTGGACCGCGGGGCGATCAACCTCCCGCTGCCGGAACAGGACGTCGAGCCCGACGACGGCGGCTGGCGACTGGTACTGCGGGCACCGTCGCCGATGGAGGACTACAACGCCCAGATCTCCCTGCTCACCGGGATGGCCGCCGCCGACCTGATGCTCGCCGGCCGGGTCGGACTGCTGCGTACGATGCCGACCCCGAAGCCGGAGGCGGTGCAGGGCCTGCGGGTCGCCGCGACCGGACTCGGCATCGAGTGGCCGGACGGCGCCAGCGTCGGGCAGGTGCTCGCCACCATCGACCCGGCCCAACCCCGGGCCGCCGCCTTCCTCGACCACGCCGCCGAACTGCTCCGTGGCTCCGGTTACACCGCCTTCGACGGCGAACCGCCCGCCGACCCCCGGCACGGTGGCGTCGCCGCCGCGTACGCGCACGTCACCGCGCCGTTGCGCCGACTCGCCGACCGGTACGCCACCGAGGTCTGCCTGGCCCTGCACGCCGGTACGGAGGTGCCACAGTGGGCGCGTGCCGCGCTGCCGCGACTGCCGGCCGTGATGTCCAGCACCGACCGGACCGCCTCGGCCGCCACCCGTGCCGCGGTGGAGTTGACCGAGGCGGTGCTGTTGCGCGACCGGGTGGGGGAGAGCTTCGAGGTGGCCGTCCTCGACGTCGACCGCCCACCCGCACCGGCCGCGCAGGGCGCCACCGGCCCCGGTCGGTCGGCTCGTCGACCCGGCGGCACGGTCGCGCTCGACGAGCCACCGGTACGGGCCCGCTGCGAGGGCGAGCTGCCGCTCGGCGAGCGGGTACGGGTCCGCCTGGTCACCGCCGATCCGGTCGCCCGCAAGGTGCTCTTCGCCCGCGACTGACCGTGCCAACCGCCCGCGTCCGACCATGCCGGTCGGCGGCGTCTGACCATGCCGGTCGCCCGCGTCACCCGTTTGGCAGGATGGACCTCATGGCATACGACGCGAGCGAACTACCCGACGTTTCCGGGCTCACCGTCGGCATCATCGGCGGCACCGGCGACCAGGGGCGAGGGCTGGCCTACCGGTTCGCCCGCGCCGGACAGCGGGTGCTGATCGGTTCCCGTTCGGCGGAGCGCGCCGCGCAGTCGGCAAAGGAGATCGCCGCCCTGCCCGGGCTCCCCGCCGACGCGGACGTCACCGGGAACGACAACGCCAGCGTCTGCGCCGATGCCGACGTGGTCATCATCGCGGTGCCGTGGGACGGGCACGCCGCCACCGTCGCCGCGCTGCGCGAACCGCTCGCGGGCAAGGTCGTCGTCGACTGCGTCAACCCGCTCGGCTTCGACAAGCAGGGCCCGTACGCGCTGCCGGTCGAGGAGGGAAGTGCGGTGCAGCAGGCCGCCGCCCTGCTGCCGGAGTCCCGGGTCTGCGCCGCGTTCAACCACGTCAGCGCACCGCTGCTCGCCGACCCGGAGATCGACCGGATCGACCTCGACGTGCTGATCTGCACCGAGGAACGGGAACTGGTCGGCATCGTCGCGGCGCTCGCCGCCCGGATCCCCGGCATGCGTGGCATCTACGCCGGCCGGCTGCGCAACGCGCACCAGATCGAGGCGTTCACCGCGAACCTGATCGCCATCAACAAGCGGTACCGGTCCCACGCCGGAGTCCGGGTCACCGACGTCTGAGAGCCGCACCGCCCGGGGGCGTGGAGTCGAGCCCACACCCCCGGGCGGCCGGACTAGAAGGTGTGTTCGGTGCCGGGGAACTCGCCGCCGCGTACCTCGGCGGCGAACCGCTGGGTCGCCGAGGTGAGCACCCCGGAGAGGTCGGCGTACCGCTTCACGAACCGGGGCGCCCTGCCCGTACGCAGACCGGCCATGTCCTGCCAGACCAGCACCTGGGCGTCGGTGTCGGGGCCGGCGCCGATGCCGATCGTCGGAATGCCCACCTCGTGGGTCACCCGTTTGGCGACCACACCCGGCACCATCTCCAGCACCACCGAGAAGGCCCCCGCCTCGGCCACCGCACGCGCGTCGGCCAGCACCTCGTCGGCGGCGTCGCCACGTCCCTGCACCCGGTAGCCGCCAATGGTGTGCTCGCTCTGCGGGGTGAAACCGATGTGCCCCATCACCGGGATGCCGGCGGTGGTCAACGCGGCGATCTGGGCGGCGACGCGCCGGCCGCCCTCCAGCTTCACTGCGTGGCAGCCGCCCTCCTTCATGAACCGCACCGCGGTACGCAGCGCCTGCGTCGGCCCCTCCTCGTACGAGCCGAACGGCAGGTCGGCGACGACCAGCGCGTACCGGGTCGCCCGGACCACCGCCCGGACCAGTGGCAGCAGTTCGTCCACGGTCACCGGCACGGTCGTCTCGTAACCGAAGACGTTGTTCGCCGCCGAGTCGCCGACCAGCAGCACCGGGATACCGGCCTGGTCGAAGATCGACGCGGTGTACTGGTCGTACGAGGTGAGCATCGCCCAGCGTTCGCCGCGCTCGCGGGCGGTGACCAGGTCACGGGTACGGACGCGCCGGCTGGCGGGGCCCCCGTACAACGCGGTCACCTCGTTCGCCGCCGGATCACCCGCCGGGATGGTGACGCTGGTCTCCGGTGTCGGGGTGGCTCCTGTTTCGGACATCACGACTCCTCTCGCCTCGAGGCCGCGCTCGCGGTCCCCGGGTCCGCGTCGATCGTCGCACCGCGATGTGGGGCCGGGTCAGAGTGCAGTGGAGGATTTCACACCGCTCACCCGATTCCGCCGCGCTCCCGCCACCGGTTGGTGATCGGCAGCCGGCGGTCCCGGCCGAACGCCTTGATGGAGATTTTGGGTCCGGGCGCCGCCTGCCGGCGCTTGTACTCGGCGGTATCCACCATCCGCAGCACCCGGTCCAGCATCTCCGGGTCGTGCCCGGACGCGATCAGGTCCTCCCGGCCCTGGTCCTCGTCGACGTAGCCGACCAGGATCGGGTCGAGCACCGAGTAGTCCGGCAGCGAGTCGCTGTCGAGTTGCCCCGGGCTCAGTTCGGCGCTCGGCGGCTTCTGGATCGAGTTCTCCGGGATCGGGGGCTGTTCGCCGCGCGTGACCGCGTCCGCGTTGCGCCACTTCGCCAAGCGCCAGACCAGGGATTTCCAGACATCCTTGATCGGGTTGAAGCCACCGACCGAGTCGCCGTAGAGGGTGGAGTAACCGACGGCCAGTTCGCTCTTGTTGCCGGTGGTGAGGACGAGGTGCCCCTCCTGGTTCGACAGTGCCATCAGCACCACCCCCCGGACCCGCGCCTGGAGGTTCTCGACCGTGAGCCCGGAGAGGGACATGTGGGAGAGGAACGCGTCGACCATCGGCTGGATCGGTTCGCTCCGGAGGTCCAGCCCGGTCCGTTTGGCCAGGTCGGCGGCGTCGTCGCGGGAGTGTCCGGAGGAGTGCTGACTCGGTAGCGACACCCCGACCACCCGGTCCGGGCCGAGCGCGTCGACCGCGATCGCCGCAACCACCGCGGAGTCGATGCCGCCGGAGAGGCCGAGGATGACCGACGGGAAGCCGTTCTTGTTGACGTAGTCGCGCAACCCCAACACCAACGCCGACCAGACCTCCGCCTCGTCGACGATCCGTTCGGCGATCCCCGCCTCGGCCGCCGGTCCGGCGGGGGCGGGCAGCGGGTCGCCCACCATCACCCGGGCGATCCGCATCGTGGTCCGACCGCCGTCCTCGGCGTACCGGTTCCCGGCCAGCACCTCGTCGGCGGTCTCGACCGCGGTCACCACCTCGCCGGCGGTTCCGCTGCCGGTCGCGGCGCCGGTGCTGGCGGCACTGGTCCGGTCGGCGGTCGGCGCGTCCGCGTCCGCAGCCGGCAGTTCCAGGTCGTGTACGAGCAGGTGCTCGACGAACTGCGGGGCGCGGGCCAGCAGCGTGCCGTCTGCGGCGACGACCATCGAGTCGCCGTCGAAGACCAGTTCGTCCTGGCCGCCGACCATGTTGACGTACGCCACCGTGGCGCCCGCCTCGGCGGCCCGGCGCCGGACCAGCGGCAGCCGTACGTCGTCCTTGTTCCGCTCGTACGGCGAGCCGTTGATGTTCACGACCAGGCCGACCCCGGCCTGTCGGGCGACCGCGAACGGGCCCCCGGCCTGCCACAGGTCCTCGCAGATGGTGAGGCCGACGTCGACCCCACCGAGCCGGACCACGGTGAGCGTGTCGCCGGGCAGGAAGTAGCGGTCCTCGTCGAAGACGCCGTAGTTCGGCAGATGGTGCTTGAAGTAGGTGGCGACCACCGCGCCCCGGTGCAGTACGGCGAGCGCGTTGCGCGGTCCCCGGGTCCGGGTCGGTCCGGCGCCGGTGCTCGCCTGGTCGTGTTGCGTCGTCCCGCCGTCCGCGGTCTCGCCGAACTCGTCCGAGTCCAGGTAACCGAGGAGCACCGGCAGGTCGCCGAGGCCGTCGCTGTCCAGGTCGGCGGCGAGTTGCCGGAGCGCGGCCTGGGACGCGGTCACGAAGGACTTGCGGAACACCAGGTCCTCGACCGGATATCCGGTGAGCATCATCTCCGGGAAGGCGACCACCTGCGCGCCGGCCGACGCTGCGGTACGGCTGGTGCGGCGTACCGTCGCGGCGTTGCCGGCGAGGTCTCCGACGGTGGGGTTCACCTGGGCGAGGGCGAGGCGCAGGGTGGGCATGTCCTCATCTTGCCGCGCCGTCGTCGGCCTTGCTCGCACCGGGGTGAAGCGAGGTAAGGAAGGGCCCCCTGTTATCGGATTCGGTAGAGGAAGGGGCCCTTCCTAACCACCGACGCGGGACGAACGGGACAGCGCCCGTCCCGACGCACCGGACGCGACCGAGATCACGTAACGTCGACGTAACGAGGTCGGGTAAGACTGGGCCGCTAGGTCGGGGAATGGCTGGCCGGGTCGAGCAGGAGTGTCACGAGGGGTTGAAGTGGACCGTCAGCAGGAGTTCGTGCTCCGCACCCTAGAAGAGCGCGACATCCGTTTCGTCCGGTTGTGGTTCACCGACGTGCTCGGCACGTTGAAGAGTGTCTCGGTCGCGCCGGCCGAACTTGAGGCCGCGTTCGAGGAAGGCATCGGGTTCGACGGCTCCGCGATCGAGGGCTTCGCCCGGGTCTTCGAGTCCGACATGGTCGCCATGCCCGACCCGACCACGTTCCAGGTCTTCCCGTTCGAGGGTGGGGTCAGCGGCGAGAGCGCCCGCATGTTCTGCGACATCCTGCTCCCCGACGGCACCCCCTCCTGGGCCGACCCGCGCCACGTCCTGCGGCGTGCGCTCTCCCGGGCCGCCGAGAAGGGCTTCACCTTCTACACCCACCCCGAAATCGAGTTCTTCCTGCTTGAGAACGGCCCGAACGACGGGTCGGTGCCGGTCCCGGTCGACGCCGGTGGCTACTTCGAGCACACCACCCACGCCGTCGCCCGCGACTTCCGCCGCCAGGCGGTGCTCTCGCTGGAGCGGATCGGCATCTCGGTCGAGTTCAGCCACCACGAGGTCGCCCCGGGCCAGCAGGAGATCGACCTGCGCTACGCGGACGCGCTCACCACGGCCGACAACATCATGACGTTCCGGCACGTCATCAAGGAGGTGGCGCTCTCCACCGGGGTCCAGGCCAGCTTCATGCCGAAGCCCTTCACCGACCAGCCGGGCAGCGGGATGCACACCCACCTGTCCCTGTTCGAGGGGGAGCGCAACGCCTTCCACGACGGCGGCGACCCGTCGAAGCTCTCCAAGGTGGCCCGCGCCTTCATCGCCGGGCTGCTGGTGCACGCCCGCGAATACACCGCGGTCACCAACCAGTGGGTCAACTCGTACAAGCGGCTCTTCCCGCAGGCCCTGCCGGACCGGATCACCGAGTCCCCGGCGTATGTCTGCTGGGGGCACCTGAACCGCTCCGCGCTGGTTCGCGTGCCGGCGTACGGCAAGCCGAACTCGGCCCGGGTGGAGGTGCGCTCGCTCGACTCGGCGGCCAACCCGTACCTGGCCTTCGCGGTGCTGCTCGGTGCCGGGCTCAAGGGCATCGAGGAGGGCTACGAACTGCCGCCGGGGGCCGAGGACGACGTCTGGTCGCTCTCCAACGCCGAGCGCAAGGCCATGGGGTACGAGGCGCTGCCGGAGAACCTGGCCGAGGCGATCGACGTGATGGCCGGTTCGGAGCTGGTCGCCGAGGTGCTCGGCGAGCACGTCTTCGACTTCTTCCTGCGCAACAAGCGGGCCGAGTGGGAGCAGTACCGCCGCGAGGTCACCCCGTACGAGCGCAGGCGTTACCTCGGGGCGCTCTGAACCCGGGAGGGGTTTTCGACGCGGTGCGCTCGGGGCGTGGCGCGACGGTGCCCCGTGGCGCGAGAATGGTGCCGTGACGAGCGTTCCCGCGCAGCCCAAGCCCCCGACCGTGACCGGTGACGCGTCCACGGTGGTGACCACGACCACGGGCACGGTGGTCACCACCGCCGAGACTCCGGTGGTGGCGGTGACCAGCGACGCCCCCACGGTCGCGGTGACCACCGACGCGTCGACGGTGGCGGTGACCACCAGACCCGGTCCGACGAAGGTCCGGATCGAGACGCCCGGGACGAGCATCGACATCGAGGCGCACGAGCCGTTGGGCGAGGTGGTGGCGACCGCGCTGCGCCTGTTCCACGAGGCCGGTGGCTGGCCCCGGGAGAACACCCGGTCGGCCGGTTTCGCCCAGGCCGAGCGGCGGGACACCCCGTCGACCCAGGCCAGTTCGATGCCGTACGCGCCCGGGGCGTACCCGGTCCAACTGCCCTGATCAGGAGATCTGGTCAGGGCAGATTCAGCCGAAAAGGACGAAGGTGGGCGGCCCGGGAGCAACATCGGGGCGCTGCTCCCGGGCCGAGGTACAGGTGCCCGACCGCCCCGGGCGGCAAACCCGGTCGTCGGTTACTTCGACTGGCCGGCAGCACCGCCGGGGCCGCCGCGCCAGTGGCCGGCGAGTCCGCCGGGCAGGACGCCGGCGTCGAAGGCCGCCTTGATGGCGTCCGCCTGTTCCTGGGTGAGCTTGCCGTCCTTGACCGCCTGGTCCAGCCGGTCGGCGAGGTTGGCCTTCCAGTCGGCCCTCCGGTCGTCGGCCTGGCCCGCCGGCGGCTTGCCGTCGGGCTTGTGCTGCTCGCGCAGCTTGTCCAGCGCCGCGGTCACCTTGTCCGGAGTGATGCCCAGTTCCTTCGCCAGCGCCTCGGCGAACGCCGCCCCGCGCTCGGGGCGTCCCTGCTCACCGCCCTTGTCACCGGCAGCAGGGGCGGGCGCGGTGGTCGCGGTCGACGACGACGGTGTCGGGGTGGCCGGGTCGTCGGCGAAGGCGACGGTCGGTACGGCGATGCCCACCGCTAGTGCGCCGGCGGCGGCGAGCCCACCGAGCGCGGTCTTCCTGGAGATGTTCCTCAACATCGAAACCCCCGTTTCGCTCTGCGAATCTGACCCGCCCACCGTCACCGGTCGAGCTGAACGAAGACCGTGCCGAACCTATGTGAGGGCTGTGAATCAGGCGCGAAAACCGAAATTCGGGCATGAACGGTACGCGGCGACTGGTCGCGTCCGGGGGATCCCCACGCGGCGACAGGTGTGTGGCCGGGACGTGGAAACGGCCGTCAGGCGACGGCGGGAGAGACGGTCAGGGTGCCGGCGGTGGCGTCGAGGGTGGCCGACGTACCCACACCCACGGTGAGCTGGCCCTCCCCGTGACCGATCGGTAGCCCGCCGAGGACCGGCACACCCAGGTCGCCGAGGCGGTCGGCGAGCACGTCGGCGACGCTCACCGCCCAGTTGTCCGCGCAGTTCGTGAACTGACCCACCGCCACCCCGGCCACCTCGGCCAGCACCCCGGTCCGCCGCAACTGGGTCAGCATCCGGTCCACCTTGTACGGCTGCTCCCCGACATCCTCGATCAGCAGGATCGACCCGGTCAGGTCGGGCATGTCGTGGGTGCCGAGCGACGACACGATCAGGCAGAGGTTGCCGCCGATCAGCGGTCCGGTCGCCACCCCGGGCACCACCACCGGCGCGGTCTCCTCGGTGGCCAAACGGCTGACGGTCACCGCCTCCGTGGTCATCAGCGCCCCGCGCAGTGATTCGGCCGAGTGCTCCGGGAGGCGCGTGTCCAGCCAGGCGGCCCCCGGACCGTGCACGGTGGCGAGGCGGGCACCGCGCCAGAGCGCGAACTGCAAGGCGGTGATGTCGGAGAAGCCGACCACCACCTTCGGATCCGCCCGGACCGCCGCCATGTCGATCGCGTCGACCATCCGCTGCGCGCCGTAGCCGCCCCGGGTGCAGACGATCCCGCGTACCTCCGGGTCGGCGAAGGCGGCGTTGACGTCGGCGGCACGCAGCTCGTCCGAGCCGGCCAGGTAACCCTGGCGGGCGTACGCGTTCGGGGCCAGCACCGGACGCAATCCCCAACCGGCGAGCAGTTCGAGGCCCCGGGCCAACCGCTCCGGCCTGGTCGGACCGGAAGGCGAGACCAGCATCACCTGGTCGCCGGGGCGCAGGGCGGCCGGACGTACGGGCTGCGCCTGGGCCACCGGTACGGCGGTCACGGGTCGGGTGTCGGTCACGGGGTGCCAGCCTATCCGGATCATCTTTGGCCACCGGATAGCCTCGACGTCGTGGCAACCGCGCTGGTGATCGAGAATGACCCGACGGACGATCTCCGTCGGCTGGGGGAGTGGCTCACCGAGGCCGGTCTCGACCTGCACGTACTCCGGCCGCACGCCGGTGACGCCCTGCCCGAGGAGTTGACCGGGTTCGAGGCGCTGGTGGTGCTCGGCGGACGGCAGCAGGCGTACCCGCTGCCCGACGGCAGTCCGGACGCGCCCTGGTTCCCGCAGCTCGAAGGGCTGCTACGCAAGGCGGTACGGCACCGGCTGCCGACCCTGGCGATCTGCCTGGGCGCGCAACTGCTCGCCACCGCCCACGCCGGCACCGTGGCGCGCAGCGAGTCCGGGCCGGAGGTGGGACCGGGTGTGGTCGGCAAGCGTGACGCCGCCGACGGCGACCCGCTGTTCAAGTGGGTTCCGTTGATTCCCGACGTGTTGCAGTGGCACGAGGACGAGATCACCGAACTGCCCCGGGGGGCGGTGCTGCTCGCCGCCTCGACCCGCTACCCGCACCAGGCGTTCCGGCTCGGCGACCGGGCCTGGGGGTTGCAGTTCCACATCGAGCCCGACACCGACATGATCGCGGGCTGGGCGACCGACTCGGCGATCCTCGACGAACTGGGCTACGACCCGGACGCCGTCGTCGCCGCCGCCGACGCGGTGCTGGCCGACGTCGAGGAGGTCTGGCAGCCGTTCGCGATCCGCTTCGCCGCCCTGGCCCAGGGCGACCTGGACGTACCGCCATCCCGTCGTGACCTGCCGTTGCTCGGGTCGCAGGAGCCGCGGTGACCAGACCGACCAGCGCGCACGCCCGCCTCGCCCGGTACGGCTTCGGCGCGGCCGACGGCGACCACGGCTCCCGCGCGGCGGACCTGCTCGGGTCGACCGGGCTCGGGCTCTGGGACAGCACCGCCCAGGAGCCGACCGACGGCCCGGCGGCGGATCTGATCAACGCCCTCTCCCGGGCCGCCGACGCCGATCTCGCGCTGCGTCAGCTCCACCGCCTGGTCGAGGCGGAGCGGCGGGTCGCCGCCCCGGACACCGGCCCCGGATCGGTGCTGCTGAGCGCGTTGCACACCGACCCGGGGCTGCGCCGCCGGCTGGTGGCCGTACTCGGGGCGTCGTCCGCGCTCGGCGACCACCTGGTGGCGAACCCGGACCAGTGGCGGGTGCTGGTCACCGGCGCCGACGGGCTTCCGCCGCGTGCCGACGGCACCCTCTGCGACGGCCTGGGCGGCGACGCCAACCGGGCGGACGGCCGCAACGGGAACCGGGCCGGCGCGTCCCGGGGAGCCGGGGACGAGGCCACCCTGGTCCGGCCGATGGGCAGTCGGAACTCTCCGGTGCTGGAACCGCCGGTGCTGCCGCCGCTGCCGGTGGTGGCCGCGCTGCGTCGGGCGTACCGGCTGGCACTGCTGCGGATCGCGGCGGCCGACCTGACCGGTGGGCAGAGCCTGGAACAGACCATGGCGGCGCTCTCCGGACTCGCCGACGCCACCCTGGGCGCCGCGTACGACATCGCCGTCACCGAACTGCCCGCCGGTACGCCGGTGCCGAGGCTCGCCGTGGTGGCGATGGGCAAGTGCGGGGGCGAGGAGCTGAACTACGTCTCGGACGTCGACGTCATCTTCGTCGCCGCCACCGACGACGATCTCGGTCCGGCGACCACGATCGCCACCCGGCTGATCCACATCTGCGGCCTGGTCGCCTGGCCGGTCGACGCCGCCCTGCGCCCCGAGGGCAGCCGTGGACCGCTGGTCCGGACCCTCGCCAGCCACCTCGCCTACTACCGGCGCTGGGCCCGCACCTGGGAGTTCCAGGCGCTGCTGAAGGCCCGTCCGGCCGCCGGTGACCTGGAGCTGGCCCAGGAGTGGATCGACCAGCTCGCACCGCTGGTCTGGACCGCCGCCGAGCGGCCGGAGGCGGTCGAGGACGTACGGGCGATGCGCCGCCGGATCATCGACCACATCCCGGCCCGGGAACTGGACCGCGAGATCAAGCGCGGTCCGGGCGGCCTGCGGGACATCGAGTTCGCCATCCAACTGCTGCAACTGGTGCACGGGCGCGGCGACGAGTCGCTCCGCTCCAGCGGCACCATCCCGGCGCTGCGGGCACTGGTCGCGGGCGGGTACGTCGGGCGGGCCGACGGGGAGTCGCTGCTGCGTGGCTACCGGTTCCTCCGCGCCGTCGAGCACCGACTGCAACTACAGGGCCTGCGGCGTACGCACACCGTGCCGAGCGAGCCGCAGGGGCTGCGGTGGCTCGCGCACGCCCTCGGTTACACCGCCACCGCCCAGCGGGACGCGGTCGAGGCGTTCCGGGCCGACTGGGTGACGCACTCCAACGAGGTACGCCGGCTGCACATCAAGATTTTCTACCGGCCGCTGTTGGAGGCGGTGGCCCGTGTCTCCGCCGACGGGCTGCGGCTGACCCCGGAGGCGGCCGGGCACCGGCTGGAGATCCTCGGCTTCCGCGACCCCGCCCGCGCCCTGCAACACCTCCAGGCGCTCACCGGCGGGGTGAGTCGCACCGCCGCGATCCAGCGGACCCTGCTGCCGGTGCTGCTCCAGGAGTTCGCCGACGCCCCCGAGCCGGACCGGGGACTGCTCAACTACCGCCAGGTCTCCGACAAGCTCGGCAGCACGCCCTGGTACCTGCGACTGCTCCGCGACGAGGGACCGGTCGCCCGTCGGCTCGCCCGCACCCTCGCCCTGTCCCGGTACGTCGCCGACCTGCTGGCCCGGGACCCGGAGTCGCTGCGGCTGCTCGCCGACGACACCGAACTGGCCCCGCGTGACCCGGCCGTGCTGCGCGAGGGGTTCATCGCCGCCGCCAGCCGGCACCTGCCCGGACGGGGACCGAACCCGGCCGACCCGGACGCCGCGATCAGCGCCGTCCGCGCGCTACGTCGCCGCGAGCTGATCCGGCTCGGCTGCGCCGACGTGCTGCACCGGGCCGGCGCGCTCGCCCCACCCCAGTACGACCCGCTCGAACAGCTCGAACCGGCGCAACTCGCCGAGGCCGACATCACCGTCATCGGGGCGGCGCTGAGCGCGGTCACCGACGCGACGCTCGCCGCCGCGCTCCAGGTCGCCCGCGCCGCCGTACCGGAGCTGCCCGGTCTGCGTTTCGCCATCGTCGGCATGGGCCGGCTCGGCGGCTACGAGCAGAACTACTTCTCCGACGCCGACGTGCTCTTCGTCTACGACCCGCCACCCGGGGTGCCGGAGAGCACCGCCAGCGCCGCCGCGCACGCCATCGCCGAGGAGCTGCGCCGGCTGCTCGGCCGGCCCGCTCCCGACCCGCCGCTCGGCGTCGACGCCGACCTGCGCCCGGAGGGCCGCCAGGGCCCACTGGTACGCAGCCTCGCCGCCTACGCCCAGTACTACGCCCGCTGGGCGAAGGTGTGGGAGGCACAGGCACTGCTGCGCGCCCGGCACGTCTGCGGTGACGCCGACCTGGGCCGGGAGTTCGAGCTCATGATCGACCCGGTGCGTTACCCGGAACACGGACTGACCCGGGCACAGGTGACCGAGATCCGGCGGATCAAGGCCCGGGTCGAGACCGAACGACTGCCCCGGGGAGCCGACCCCGCCACCCACACCAAACTCGGTCGGGGCGGGCTCGCCGACGTCGAGTGGGCGGTGCAGATGGTCCAGCTCCGGCACGCCGGCGAGACGCCCACGCTTCGCGGCACCCGTACCCTCGACGCGCTCGCCGCGGCCCGGGACGCCGATCTGATCGACGCGGCCGACGCCGCCGTCATGGCCGCGAGCTGGACCCTCGCCGCCCGGGTACGCAACGCGCTGATGCTGGTCCGGGGCCGGGCCGGCGACCAGCTACCCCGGCACGGGGTGGAGTTGGCGGGGGTGGTGCGGCTGCTCGGTGCCGGTGATCCGGGCGAGTTCCTCGACGAGTACCTGCGTACCGCGCGACGGTCCCGGGCAGCCGTGGAGCGCGTCCTCGATGCCTGACCGACGCCACCCGTCACGGGTCGGCACAGTCCGTGCCGTCGGCGGGCCGGTGCCGGTCGCCGCAGTGGCGGCGCTGCTGCTGGCGGTCGCGTTCCTGCTCGCCCCCGCGATGGGCACCGACCTGGCCGCCCAGGTGGCGCGGGCGAACTTCGTCGACCGGTTCGGCACCACCCCGATCGACCTCGGCTGGTACGGCGGGGTCAACCAGTTCGGCTACAGCCTCCTCACCGCCGGCCTCGGCGCCACCCTCGGCGTACGCGTCGTCGGCGCGCTGGCCGCGGTCGGCTCGGCGCTGGCCCTCGCCTGGCTGCTGGTCGCGGCCGGCGCCCGACGTCCGGTCCTCGGTGCGCTGCTCGGGGCCGTGGTGCTGGTCGGCAACCTGGTCAGCGGTCGGATCACCTTCGCTGTCGGGCTCCTCTTCGGCCTGCTCGCCCTCTGCGCGGTCGCCGCCACCGCAACCGTACGGCCGGTCCCCGGCGGCTGGGTCGTGGCGACCGGCGGGGGACGGGCCGCGCGGGTCTGGTGGCTGGTGGCGGCCGGGGTGCTGGCCGCGTTGGCGACCTGGGCCAGCCCGGTGGCGGGGCTCTTCGTCGGACTCACCGGCGGCGCCCTGCTCCTGGCCAACCTGCGCCTGCCGGTGCTCCAGAAACCGCGCCGGCCGGGCCGGTGGCGGACGCTGCGCTGGAGTGCCGGGGGGCGCCTGGTCGGTGCGGTGGTGCTCTGCCTGGCCCCGGCGGTCGCGCTGGCCCCGATGGCGCTGCTCTTCGGCAACGGCGGGGTGCAGCCGTACACCTTCGCCTCGATGCGGACGAACGTGGTGCTGGCGCTGGTGGTGCTGGTGGTCGTACCGCGCCGGTGGCGGGCGGTCCGGGTCGGTGCCGGGCTCACCGCGCTGCTGCTGGTCGGGGCCTACTACCTGGAGAGCCCGATCGGCTCGAACGCGCTGCGGCTGCCGATGCTCTTCGCGGTGCCGCTCATCGCCTCCCTCGCCGACCTGCGGTGGCGCTGGCTGGTGCCACTGCTCGTCGTCGCCGTCTGGTGGCAGAACCCGGTGGTGGTCAGCGACCTGACCCGGGCCGGGTCGACCGAGAGCGGGGCCGGGTTCTACCGGCCGCTGGTCACCGAACTGTCCCGGCACGCCCCGATCGGCCGGATCGAGGTGGTCCCGCTGCGCGACCACTGGGAATCGGCGTACGTCGCACCCGAGGTGCCGCTCGCCCGTGGTTGGGAACGTCAGGTCGACGTCGACCGCAACCCGCTCTTCTACGCGGGCGACCTCACTCCGGCCGAGTACGTCACCTGGCTGCGCCACAACGCGGTGAGCTACGTGGCCTTCGCCCCGGACAGCCCACCGGACCGGTACGCCCGTCAGGAGGCTGCCCTGGTCGGCGCGGGCCTGCCGGAGCTGCGCCAGGTGTGGCAGGACCGGAACTGGCGCCTCTACCAGGTGACGGACCCGTCGCCCCTGGTAGAGGCGCCGGGGCGACTGGTCGGTTCCGACCAGCAGGCGGTCACCTTCGCCAGCGACGTACCCGGTGACCTGCTGGTCCGGGTGCGCTGGTCGGACTTCCTGGCGGTGACCGGGCCACCCGGCGCCTGCCTGCGCCCCACCTCCGACGGCTGGACGGTGGTCCGGGTCGCCGCTCCCGGCGAGCACCGGCTCGGCAGCAGCCTGACCACCCCCGGCCCGCGCTGCTGACCGTCGCGGCTCCCGACGTGCCCAGGATCCCCCCCGATGGCACCCTCGCCCGCACCGCCCCCGACCAGCCAGTTCGAGCGACATGACACGATGGTCGCCGTGCCCCGGCTCCGCATCGTCCGCTACGTCGGCCTGGCCGGGGCGATCCTGCTCGCGGTCGCGGCCCGGCTCGGCGGGGTGCTACCGCAGTGGCGGGCCGGGGTCACCCCGGCGAGCATCTGGCACGACGACCACGGCCCGCTGGTCCTGACCGGCTGGCTGCTCGGCACCGCACTGCTCGCCGGTGCCTGGTGGGCCGCCCGCGACCACGTCCCCTCGACCCGGTGGGCGTACGTCACCACCGGGCTGTGGCTGCTGCCGCTGCTCGCCGCGCCGCCGCTGGGCAGCCGCGACGTCTACTCGTACGCCTGCCAGGGGGCGGTGCTGCGCGACGGCGGCAACCCGTACACCACCGGCGTACGTGAGCTGGGCTGCCCGTGGCTGGACTCGGTCTCGCCAACCTGGCAGGACACCCCGGCACCGTACGGTCCGGTTTTCGTGCTCGCCGCCGGGCTGGCGGTGGTGGTCGGCGGAACCCTGCTCGGCACCCTGACCGTGCTGCGCCTGTACGCCCTGCTCGGCGTCGCCCTCACCGCCGCCTGCCTGCCCGCCCTGGCCCGCCGCCGGGGGGTGCCGCCACAGCGTGCCCTCTGGCTGCTGCTCGGCTGCCCGCTCGTCGCGGTGCACCTCGTCTCCGGGGCACACAACGACGCGCTGATGATCGGACTGGTGACCGCCGGGCTGCTGGTCACCGTGGCCCGACCGAGCCGCCCGGTGCCCATGTTCGCCGCCGGTGTGCTGCTCGGGCTCGCGATCGGGGTGAAGGCGACCGCCGGGGTGGTGCTGCCGTTCGCCATGCTCGCCGCGACAGCCGGCCCGTACCGGCTCCGCACGCTGCTGCGCGACGGGGTGCCGGTGGGGGCAGGGGCGGCGTTCGCCGTACTCGCCGTGACCGGGTTCTCCGGGCTGGGCTGGGGTTGGGTGGACGGGCTCGCCCGCAGCGGCGACTCGGTGCAGTGGACGTCACCGCCGACCGCGTTCGGACTCACCGTCGACTACGCCGCCCGGCTCTTCGGCGCCCGTACGGACGCGGTCCCGGTGACCCGACTGGTCGGGTTGGCGGTGCTGGTCGCACTCCTGGTGGTGCTCTGGTGGCGGGCCCGGCACCGCGATCCGGTGCGCGGAGCCGGGTTGGCGTTGGCCGCCACGGTCGCCCTCGCCCCGGTCTTCCACCCCTGGTACGCGACCTGGCCGCTGGCCGTACTCGCGGCAACGGTCACCGTGGCCGGTACAGCGAACCGCTGGCTGCTCGTACCCGGTCTGTTGATCTCGTTCCTGACCCTGCCAGACGGGACCAACCTGGCCCGGTTCACCAAACTCCCCGGCGCCCTGGCGATGACCGCGTTCGTGCTGGTCGCGGTGGTGATCGGGGTACGCCGTTCGAGGCGCGGGCCGGTGGACGCGGACCAGCCGGCACTGGCCGGGTCGGCCCCACCACAGCGCTGAGGGTCAATCCCGCCGCCACAGCAGCCCGGGGTCGGTTCCGAGCCGCCCGGACAGCCCCACGATTCGTCGGCCCCGGGGCTGCCTGGAAGAGACTTTCCGAGATGGTGTCGTATCAGGGCGTGGCCGTTCGTGGAACCAGTGTGCGGCGGCCCGCTGGGCCGCAGGACACGAGAAGTCGGGAAAGGTCCCTGTCCGGGGACTGAGAGGAGACGACCATGACGGAGTATCTGATCGCCTTCAACGATGAGTGGGTGCGCGAGCACACGGCGGAGGAGATACGCGAGAAGGGCATAGCCGCCCGGGCCGTGATCGAGGAGATGCGGGCCGAGGATGTCCTGGTCTTCAGCAACGGCGGGCTCGACCCGTCCACCGTGGTGTGCAGCGTCGAGCTGGTCGACGGCAAGCCCGTCTTCACCGACGGCCCGTACGTCGAAACCAAGGAGCACCTCGGCGGCTTCGCTGTCGTGGACGTGCCCGACGACGCGGCGGCGCGATACTGGGCTGGCCGGCTCGCGACCGTGCTCGACTGGCCGCAGGAGGTGCACCGGTTCCGAGGCCCGGGGGAGGCCAGGCGTCTTGGCCCCGGGAAGGAGTGAACGCGGTGCCCAGGTACCTGCTGTCCGTCTACACCGAGCAACCCGTCCGACCGCCGCTGGTGCCGTGACTGATCCCACCGTCGAGCAGGCGATCACCCGTGTCCACCACGAGGAGTGGGCGCGGGTGGTCGCCGGCCTCGTCCGCCGTTTCGGCGACCTCGACATCGCCGAGGACGCGACGGCCGAAGCGTTCGTAGCGGCTGCGGAGCGGTGGCCGCGCGAGGGCGTACCGCCGAATCCCGGCGGATGGCTCGCCACCACCGCGACCCGCAAGGCGATCGATTGGATCCGTCGCGAGTCGCAGCGCGACGCGAAACACCGGGCGGCCCGGATCGTGTACGACGACACCCCTCCCGAGCCGACCGGTCCGGTCGAGGACGACCGGCTCAGACTGGTCTTCACCTGCTGCCACCCCGCGCTCGCGATGGAGGCCCGGGTGGCGCTCACCCTGCGCCTGCTCGGGGGCCTCACCGTCGCCGAGATCGCCCGCGCCTTTCTGGTGCGGGAGACCGCGATGGCGCAAAGAATCACCCGCGCCAAGGCAAAGATCAAGGCGGCGCACATTCCCTACCGGGTGCCCTCGGCCGACGACATCCGCGAGCGGCTCGCCGGCGTGCTCGCGGTCGTCTACCTCGTCTTCAACGAGGGCTACCTCGCCGGCGAGGGCAACGACCCGCTGCGCGTCGACCTCACCGACCAGGCGATCCACCTCGGCCGCCTGCTCCGAACTCTCCTACCGGACGACGGCGAGGTGGCCGGCCTGCTTGCCCTGATGCTCCTCACCGACGCCCGGCGGCCGGCGCGGGTGTCCCGCGCCGGGGAGCTGGTGACCCTCGACGAGCAGGACCGTGGCGCATGGGACCGTACCCTCATCGCCGAAGGCAAAGCCCTCGTCCGCGAGCGGATCAGGGCGGTGGCGGCCGGCGGTGCCCCACCCGGGCGCTACCAGTTGCAGGCCGCGATCAACGTGGTCCACACGGAGGCCCCATCCTCCCGGGACACCGACTGGTCCACCATCGTCGCCCTCTACGGCCGCATGGTGCTGCTCGACCCCTCGCCGATCGTGCGGCTCAACCGGGCGGTCGCGGTCGCCGAAGTCGACGGCCCCGGGGTCGGGCTCGCCGAGATCGACCGGCTCGCCGAGGCCCTCGACGGCTACCACGCCTTCCACGCCGCGCGCGCCGACCTGCTGCGGCGACTCGGGCGCGGCGGCGAGTCGCGGGTGGCGTACGACCGGGCCATCGGTCTCGCCGGCAACCCGGCGGAACGGGCCTACCTCACCCGCCGCCGCGACCAACTCGCCGGCTGACCAACCCGTGGAGCCAGCCCGTTCCCGCACCGTTCGCGACATGTCCGGGTGCGGGGCCGGTCGCGTTCAGCCGAGGTAACCGCGAATATCGTCGGCTGCGGCTTCCAGGCTGGAGTAGTGGCGATGACAGCCAGGCAGCGGGACAGCGGTGTTGACCGCCCATACCGTCATGCCGGCGGCGACACCGGCACGGACACCGGAAGCTGTGTCTTCGATGACGAGGCAAGCGTCTGGTGGAATCCCGAGGCGGTGGGCGGCGAGCAAATATGGTGCCGGGTGTGGCTTGCCGTGGGCCGCTGCGGGTGCGTCCACGATCACCTCGGGCAGACGTAGGCCCGTCCGTGCGAAGCGGATCCGTACCCGCCGGGCGTAGTTGCTGGTGACCAGCGCCCAGCGTCGCTCGGGCAGTGCAGCCAACAGTTCTGCGGCGCCCGAGAAGGCGCCGTAGATGCCCACGCGGGCGTCCTCGTCCTCCAGGTGGTGAAGAAGCGCGAGGCACTGCTCTGGGTCCGCGTGCGGCACGACGGCGGCGAAAGTATCCACCGGGCGGGTGTGCAGGGCGACTTGGTAGACCTGCTCGGGGTTCAGCCCGTAATGCGCCGACCACGCGTACCAGACCCGGCGTTGATTTTCCAAGGCATCGATGATAGTTCCATCGACATCGAACAGTACGGCGCGGTTTTCCTTCACGACCGCAGGTTAGCGGGCAAGTGACGATCACGTCCCTGCCCCTTCCGGATGAGTGATTCGACCGCAAGTGGGCGAGGGCAGATCTATGGATTTGACTATGTGCTGCGTGGTCGGCGTAGCCCTCCAGCCTTCAATCGACGGAGCGCCGTTCCTGGTGAGGTCCATCGAATCATCATCTGGGCGTCAATGGGAACGCTGAGGCGAGCAGAGTTATCCTTGATCGGTCCACCGACGCGCCATACCTCTTCCAGAATTCCGACTCCTTGCTCTCCGTGGTGAATGGATCTCCGTCGAAGTCTTTGGATGAACGGTCGGTTGGTTTCCTTCGGGTGAGGACTAGATACTCCGTTGGGTCGGGTGGGCCGCCCTCCGCGCCAAGTACCCACCAGTGAGAAACCCACACCGGATCCCGGACCAAGCTATTCAACGCATTCCGCTCCACCAGTCGCCAGTGCGAATTCTTGTAGTATGGCGTTTCTGGAATATCTGTCCAGTCAGGCGGCCTCTGCCCTCCTCTTGTTGGCACTTCCGAATCCGGATCAACAATGAATGCTCGGTCTGCACGCATATACGATACGGTCGTTCGCAGTTCGATCGAATCGTATTCGACAGGTGTGGGTAGAAGAACAATCCGGTCTACTCTTGTGGTAAGACCTCGGGAGTACCGCGATTGAGATCCAAGTAGGTATCCTCCTTGAATAAACTCAAAATCCGCGACGCTTGTTCGCGTGGATGCATCTCTTCCTTGGTAAAGATCAAGTCTCAATTCATTCAAAGTCCTTTTGTGTTCTGTCACCTTGGCCCGCCGCCCTAGAACGATGTAGGTCGCTACCATGATCACTGCTTCGGTACGGCCGAATTTGAATTCCACCGAGAGTGGAAGCATCAGGTCATCGCCTGTTGGGTGCGGGGACACCGCACCGAACGTGGGTGACACACTCACCAGTGGCTCTTCGGCGTAAGGTAGGTAGATTGAGCTGTACGTAAAGTTGCCGATTGCGAGCAGGCTGGAGATCGCTGCCCCTGCGGCCAGTTTCCTGGGAAGCAATGAGCTTGGCTTAAGGCAAGCAATGATGACAGCTAGGGCCACGGTTGATGAGATAAAGAGAAACAGTGCCACCCAGACTCTTGCGTCAAGGTCGCCAGATATAGTCTGTGCGAGTACCAGCACGCCGGTGACGGTTGTCGCGCAGAAGCCAGACAGAATGGCGAGCTGCCGGTGGGCTGACCCTGATAGTGCGATTTGTTGCGCTGTCAGTTCGCCCAGGCGAATACTGCGAGGCAGCGTCGCGCTTGAAGCTATCGCTCCGGTCAGCAATGCAATGCCGGTGCCAACAAAAAATGCGCCCATCATCTTGCTGGCGAATGTGGAACCTTGTGTCAGGCCCGAAAGGCCGACTGAAAGTGCGATTACTGCGACTGCGAGAAATGTTGCGGGTGTGGTGATACAAATGAAGGCACTGAAAGTCCTGCGACTTTTCGTCATGCTAACCCTGCCCAATTTGCGGCATCAGGGTGATCCCTTTCCTGTGTACTCCGCCGCTTAACTTTGGGTGTTACTTCACGCAGCGATCGAGCATGAGTACCCGAATATGATCCAACTATTCATGCGGAAATTCCGGCAGATGGTCATCCTGGCAAATGCTTGCACTTATTGTTGCTGTCGTCATGCCACCAGTACCGCACTCATCTCCAAGATCGGTCCCGGAATGGCTGCGCGGGGGATTGGGCAGTCTGGCCTCGTAATCTGGTACGAGGTCATCAATCCTGTTCGAGTCACTAGTGCATTGTGATGCTGTTGCCTTTACGTGGCGTTGATGTGGTTGGTTGCCCAATTCAGGATGTGGTGGAGCGGTTATCGCGGAGACGGAACTGGCCAGGGAGGTTGCAGCAGCCTTCGGCGTGGAGGTCGAGTGTGGGGGTGTTGAGGGTGGACGGTGTGAAGCAGGAGGGGTCGAGGTGGTAGGTCAGTTTGGTGCCGGTGCCACGTGGTGTGTCGAGATCGTGGGGTGGTCCGGTGGGGCGTAAGCCGGCGAGGTTCTGATGCAGGGCGTGGCCTGCGTGCCAGGTCTCGATCGTGGTGTGGGTGCTCACAGCGGCGGCTGCGGCGTGGACCCAGCGGTAGGGGGTCAGGAGGGAACCGTAGTAGCCGGCGGTTGAGCCGTCCGGGCCGGTCGGCCAGTTGTCGGTTATCGAGAATGCGAGGTCATCGAGGATCTCTGCGGTGACGTCGGGTGGGCCGGTGGGCGCGACTTTCGGGCCCGGGTGAAGGGACGCTATGACGACGGCGGTTAGGACGCTGGTTGCCAGGTGCGGATCGGCCCCGAAGTACATGCCTGGCCGGCGGCGGACCGACTTGTCGAATTCCAGGACTGTGAGGTCCGCTGTGGTGTATTCGCTCATGGGCATACGGTGCCTGAACCGGCCGGGAAAAAAATAGTTCGGGCTGGTGTTCCTGTTGATGGTCGATCTACTTCGAGTTGTTCGCGACGAGTTTCTTGATGTTGAGCTGGGTGAGTCGGACCTTGGCCAGGATCTCGTCGGCGGTCGCGGTCCACGTGAAGGGTCGTGGGTCGGTGTTCCAGGAGTTGATGTAGGTGCGGATCAGGCGCCGGGCGGCAGGTCGCCGCTGAGGATTTGGGTGCGCAGGATGGTTGCGAGCTGTAGATACGCGGGTGTTTTGGGCATGGGGGATACCTCCGGTCAGCCCGACCAGTCGACCACAGCGCGGCCGGCAAAGCTCGCGCTGCGCCGAGCTGCGGGGTGGGGCTACCGCGTGGACCCGGCGACGCCGTCGCGGTGACCCAAGGAGAGACGTTGCCCTCCGGACCGCGACGCACCGAGCCGGTCACGGCTCGATCGGGACCTCTCGATCGCTCGGAGCGTGTACCGTCCGGCATGGCGGCCCGCCGGTTGTAGCGGCCGGTGAGGCCGCCGCCCAGACCGCTACCTGGGGAGGCGACATCATGTCTGCAGATACGATCGGTGCGCGGATCAAATACTGGCGCCTGCGCCGGGGCGGGATGACCCAGGCCGTCCTCGCCGGCCTCGCCGGAGTCACGCAGCCGTACATCTCACAGGTCGAAGCTGGCCGAAAGACCATAGAACGGCGGGCCACCCTCATCGGCATCGCCGCAGCCCTACAGGTCACCGTCGCAGACCTGCTCGACCAGCCGGGCGACCCGACAGACCCGATCAAGGCAGGTACCGCCGACGCCGTACCCGCGATCTGGTCCGCCCTGATCGAGATCGAGGAAGGGGAGCGCCGCGCCCCGACCTGGACCGCCGAGCAGTTGGACGCCGAGATCGGGCGCAATGTCGAACTCCGGGACCAGGCGAACCACGCGGCGATGGCGCGGGCGCTGCCGGCGCTGCTGCTGGCCGCTGCCGGCCACGACGACGGTGGCCGAGCACTGGCCCAGGTCGGCTACCAGGCGTCGGCGTGCCTGCGGCACCTCGGCTACCGGCACCTGGCGCGGGTCGCCGCGAAGGTGGCACTGGTCGCCGCCGAGTCCTCGGGGCACAACGCCTGGATCGGGGCGGCCCGATTCGCCACCGCCCAGTCGTTGCCGATCGAGGCGGCAGGCGTCGCCAGCCGGGTCGCCGGCAGGGCGCTCGCGGACCTGCAAGGCGCCGCCGCCGGGCCGGAGGTGCGGCAGATGCTTGGCCAATTACACCTGTCGGCGGCGTTCGCGTCGGCGGTGGATGGTCGAGCCGACGACGCGAGCGGGCACCTTGCCGAGGCGGCCCGGGAAGCCGCGACCCTCGGTGATCCGGCTGACGGGGCGGGGTTCAACCAGGCGTGCTTCGGGCCGACGAACGTCAAGCTGTGGGAGATGTCGATCGCCGCCGAACTGGGCGAGCATGGTCGTGTGACCGAGGCGGCGCGTAAGGTGCGCCCTGATTCACTGCGAGCGGTGATCCGGCACCAGTCATACTGGCTGGATCTCGGCAGGGCGCTCGCGCACTCGGGTCGCAGCGACCGGGAGGCGCTCACCGCGTTCATGTGGGCAGAGCGGGCAGCGCCCCTGACCTTCACGCTGAACCCTCTCGCCCACGACGCGGTCGTGGCGATGGTGCGTCGGGCTCGGGACCGTTCCATGTCGGACGATCTCCGTATCCTGGCCCGTCGCGTCGGTGTTGACGTCCACGCATAACCGCGAGTAATACCGATCTTGTTAGCCGTCCGTAATCTCGTGATCACTGCGCGGCGATGGATACATGCACACATCCGCCATCCGGCGGCCCTTTCCTCAGCCCCGATCGCCGCGCCCCCGATCGCACCGGCCGGTCCCTGTGTCGCCCGGTGCACGGAGCGCGGAGACGAGGTCGGCCGACCGCTCGTCTCCCGCTCCGCCTGACGGAGGTGAGCGAGATGACCCAGAGCACGGGCGCGGACGGAGATCCACGCACTGTCCGACCGGCCGCTTCGAGGCGGACCGACCAAGCGCGGAGCCAAGCGGTGCCGTGGCCACTGCTGCGAATCATGCGCAACGCGGGTGTCGTTCGCTGGACCAGGCGGCGGCGGTGACCATCGTTGAGCGGCACCCCCTGACGATCATGCCCCGGTCGGTGTGGCCGGCCATGCTCGGGAACGCGCGTGCGACGGTGGCCGCTCACGAGGGCGGCGAGGAGTGCCGACTCTGCCCGGCGTACGGGCGTGGACGGTGCGCCCGGCTGAGGTGGGCCCGCCAGATGGTTGCCGACCCGGAGATGCTGGCCGCCGAGCAGGCGGCCCGGCGGTGAGCCGACGCCTGGCGTCCTCGGTAGCCGCCGACCTCACTCGCAAGGCTGCCAGCCATCGCTGGGATTGTGGCCGCTGCGGGCAGCCGTGGCCGTGCGAGCCGGCCCGCGAGGAGGTCAGGGCGTCGTTCCACGGGGACAGGGTGGGCATGGCGATGTACATGGGGGAGCAGTTGGTGTCGGCTGTCCGGGAGTTGCGCGGGGAGTCGCCGGCCAAGCTGTACGAGCGCTTCATCCCTTGGACCCGCTGATGCTCGTCAGCTCCGCCAAACGCGGCGAGCCGCCGACCGCACCCGGGTGGGGCGGTCGGCGGCTCGCCGAAGGTGACTGGGTTCAGCAGTCGTAGTACATGGCGAACTCGTGCGGGGTCGGGCGCAGACGCACCGGGTCGACCTCGTTGGCCCGCTTGTAGTCGACCCACGTCGAGATCAGGTCGGGAGTGAAGACGCCACCCTCGAGCAGGTAGTCGTGGTCGGCTTCGAGCGAGGTGAGCACCTCGGGCAGCGAGCCGGGGACCTGCTTGACCGAACCCCACTCCTCCGGCGGGAGGTCGTAGAGGTCCTTGTCGATCGGCGTCGGCGGCTCGATCTTGCTCTTGATGCCGTCCAGGCCGGCCATCATCATGGCCGAGAAGGCCAGGTAGACGTTGGCGGACGGGTCCGGCACCCGGAACTCGACGCGCTTGGCCTTCGGGTTGCTGCCGGTCACCGGGATACGGGTGCAGGCGGAGCGGTTGCGCTGCGAGTAGACCAGGTTGACCGGCGCCTCGAAGCCCGGCACCAGCCGGCGGTACGAGTTGACCGTCGGGTTGGTGAAGGCGAGCAGCGACGGGGCGTGGTGCAGCAGACCGCCGATGTACCAGCGCGCGGTGTCCGAGAGGCCGGCGTAGCCGGTCTCGTCGTAGAACAGCGGCTCGCCACCGAGCCAGAGGCTCTGGTGGGTGTGCATGCCGGAACCGTTGTCGCCGAAGAGCGGCTTCGGCATGAACGTCGCGGTCTTGCCGGCGGCCCAGGCCTGGTTCTTCACGATGTACTTGAAGAGCTGGAGCTGGTCACCCGCGTGCAGCAGGGTCGAGAACTTGTAGTTGATCTCGCCCTGGCCGGCGGTGCCGACCTCGTGGTGCGAGCGCTCGACGGTGAAGCCGGTGTCGATCAGCTTGCGGACGATCTGGTCGCGCAGGTCGGCGTAGTGGTCGACCGGCGGCACCGGGAAGTAACCACCCTTGTACGCGGTCTTGTAGCCGCGGTTGCCGCCCTCTTCCTCGCGGCCGGTGTTCCAGGCGCCCTCGATCGAGTCGATGTAGTAGAAGGCCTGGTTCGCCGAGGTCTCGTGGCGGATCGAGTCGAAGATGTAGAACTCGGCCTCGGCGCCGAAGTAGGCGGTGTCGGCGATGCCGCTCGCGGCGAGGTACGCCTCGGCCTTCTTCGCCACGTTGCGCGGGTCACGCGAGTACGCCTCGCGGGTGAACGGGTCGTGGATGAAGAAGTTGAGCGCCAGGGTCTTGTGCGCCCGGAACGGGTCGATGAAGGCGGTGGCAACGTCGGGGAGCAGCAGCATGTCCGACTCGTGGATCGCCTGGAAACCACGGATCGACGATCCGTCGAAGGCGAGACCGTCGGTGAAGACGCTTTCGTCGAACGACTCGACCGGCAGGTTGAAGTGCTGCATCACGCCGGGCAGGTCACAGAAACGTACATCGACGAACTTTACGTCCTCATTCTTGAGGTATCGCAGGAGTTCCTCGGGATTGGCGAACACACATCCTCCTGGCACGTCCACGGGGTGGCTAGGCTGCTGGGGACGCTATGACCATGCCGTTGCCCGAGCATGTCTCTTATGTTTCCGCCGTGTTACGTCACCTGCGGAGCGTGATCTTCGCTGGTTGGTCGTGGTCTGGTCCCCCGCTTCGGACGATACTCCGCCGACTCGGAGAGCGGCGTGCTCGGGCTCCGTGTCGCGGCCCGGACCCGTACCGGACCGGCCGGTGCGGAGACACCGGATGGGCACCGATACCCTGACTCTCCGTGGCGACACAGGATGACCGCATCACCCCGACCCCCGCGACCGATCCGGCCTTCGTGCCGCCGAGTCTGGCCCGCCGGTTCGGCGCGCTGGTGATCGACTGGGTTCTTTGCCTGCTGGTGGCGAACTTCTTCGGTGATCCGGTACGCGACGGCTGGCCGCCGGTGCTCGTGCTGATCGGCGTGTACGGCTTCTTCGTCGGGCTCTTCGCCCAGACTCCGGGCATGTTCGTCACCCGGCTCCGCTGCGTCGCCTACGCCGACGGTGGCCGGATCGGAGTGATCCGGGGCCTGCTCCGTGGCGTACTGGTCAGTCTGGTGATCCCGGTTCTGATCATGGACGGCCGGCGGCGCGGCTGGCACGATCGGGCCGTCGGCTCGGTCATCGTGCCCGCCGACCCGACCCGCCCCGTCGTGAGCAGTTGACCGGATCCGTCCGGAACCGGGCGTGATTGTGTCTTCTGGCGATGACCGAACACGGTCAGGATCGTCACATGAGTAAAGCACTCCTCGTGATCGACGTGCAGGAATCGTTCCGCCAGCGGCCCATCTGGCGGGCCAGCTCCAACCCCGACATCGTCGGCCAGGTGTCCCGGCTGGTCGAAGCCGCCCGCAGCCAGGGCGACCTGGTCGTCTGGGTGCTGCACAGCGACCCCGGCACCGGCGACGTCTTCGACCCGGTCAACGGCCACGTACGGCTGATCGCACCGCTCGCCGAGCAGGCGGGGGAGCCGGTCCTGACCAAGACCTCACGCAACGCCTTCACCACCACCAACCTGCACCAACTCCTCACCACCGCCGGAATCCGGGAACTGGTCGTCTGCGGCATCCAGACCGAACAGTGCTGCGAGACCACCACCCGCGTCGCCGCCGACCTCGGCTTCGAGGTCACCTTCGTCACCGACGCCACCGCCACCTTCCCGATCGCGCACCGGGACGCCCCGACCGGACGGCCAGTGGACGAGATCCTCGCCGACCCGCGCACCCTCGGCACCGCCGAGATCGTGACCCGCACCGAGTACGTCCTCGCCGGCCGGTTCGCCACCATCCGTACGGTGGACGAGCTGACCGGCCCGGTCGGCGCCGCACTGGCCGGCTGAACCGCACGTGACCCGGGTCGTCTTCCTGCTCGTACCCCAGGTGCACCTGCTGGACCTGGCCGGACCCGCACAGGTCTTCTCCACCGCGGCGAACCTCGGCTACGACTACCAGCTCAGCTACCTGAGCGAGCAGGAGGACGTGCCGACCGCACAGGGACTGCCGGTACGGGCCGGCGTCGAGCGGCCGGCACTCGGACCGGAGGACCTGATCGTCGTACCCGGTTGGCGGGCCCCGACGATCGACCACAACGGGCAGCTCACCGCCGCCACCCTCGGGTGGCTGGCCGACCACCACGCGGCCGGCGGCACCGTGGCCAGCGTCTGTGCCGGCGCCGACGCGCTCGGTCGGGCCGGGCTGCTCGACGGGCGGCGGTGCACCACCCACCACGAGGTGCAGGACGAACTCGCCCAGCGCTACCCGAGGGCGACCGTCGTTCGCGACGTGCTCTACGTGGTCGACGGCCGGGTGGTCACCTCGGCCGGCATCGCCAGCGGCATCGATCTGGCGTTGCACCTGATGGCCACTCGGCACGGCTCCGCCGCCGCCGGCCGGATCGCCCGGTCGATGGTGGTGTACGCCCGACGCAACGGCAACGAGCGGCAGACCAGCGCCATGCTGCGGCACCGCGCCCACCTCAGCGACGCGGTCCACCGGGCACAGGACGAGATCGACGCCCGGTTCACCGAACCCCTGCTCCTGGCCGACCTCGCCACCGTCGTCGGGGTCAGTGAACGGACCCTGACCCGGCTCTTCGGTCAGACAACCGGGCTGACCCCGCTGCGCTACCAGCAACTGCTCCGGGTCGAGCGGGCCGAGCACCTGATCGGGCACGGTGCGACGGTGGAGACCGCCGCGCGTACGGTCGGCTTCGCTGACGCCCGGATGCTCCGCCGGCTCCGCGCCCGCCCCTGAACCGCCCCGCGTACGCCCCTGAACCGTCCCGTTTACGGCACCAGTGGGGCGCCCGCGACGGATACGATCAACAACCTGCGTTCGAAGGGGATGATCAAATGGCCTATGAGCTGTACCTGCGGGAACTCCGGCAAGACCGGACGTACAAGGTCTTCATCCAGTCCGCGCGGATCTTCCTCGGCGCGTTTGTCATCCTGATGGGGTTCGGCTTCCTCGGACTACTGGAGGAACTGCCACGGGTGCTCACCCTCATGCTGGTCGCCACCGCCGGCGTGAGCCTGCTGACCTACCTGGCGTCGTCGCTCGTCATCGGCGTACGGGGAGGGCGGCCACGCGGGAGCGCCCTGGTGCTGCGGTACCGGTTCAGCCGGATGGTGCTCGCCGACCTGGTCGGTCTCGGTGGTCGGTCTCGGTCGATCGGCTGACTGGGACGGGTGGCCGGGGATAGCCGGGTTACGCCGAGGGCCCGGGACCGTCAGGTCCCGGGCCCTCGCAGCGTCAGTGCCGGGTCAGCGACCCCGGGTCTGGCGGAACGCACCCTTCGCTGGCCGCATGTTCTTCGGGATCGCGCCCTTGGGCATCTGCGGCCGGGCGGTGAGCGCCTTCAGACGCCGGTCGAGGGCGTTGACGTCCTTGCCGCTCAGGTTGCGCGGCAGCCGCATCAGCGTCATCCGCAGCTTGCGGATCGGCAGCTCACCCTCGCCCTGGCCAAGCGTGTAGTCGTAGAGCGGCGCGTTGCCGATCACCTTCGCGAGCCGGCGCTTCTCCTGGCCGAGCAGCCCACGGACCCGCTGCGGGTTCCCCTCGGCGAGCAGCACCACGCCGGCCCGGCAGAGCACCAGGTGCACCATGTCCATCTGGGTGGTCGAGCTGACCGCCGGGGTCACCCGCCAGTCACCCCGCATGCTCTCCAAGATCGAGGGAGCGGCGCCCGGCTGCCCCTCGGCCGCGTTCATCATCGCCCGGTTGGAACGCAGGTTCAGCACGATGAGTACGGCGAGCACGGTCAGCAGGATGCCGATCGGCAGCCAGAGCCAACCCCAGGCCATGACCGCGACCACGGTCAACGCGAGCGGAATCAGTACGGCACCGGCGGCCAGCGGGACGAACCACTTGTCCTGTTTGGCGGTGAACGAGAACACCATGCCGATCTGCTTCAGCCGCTGGCCGAACGACACCTTCTCCTGGGGTTTTGCCATGCGTGGAAGTGTAGTGGGCGGCGCGGATCTCGTTCACCCGTGGCTACCGGGTGCACCCGGCCGGGCCCCTGGGCGCCCCTCCCGGGTGCCGACGTACCGCCTCGGTCAGCTCGTCCGTTCGGCCGTTCGGCTGCCGCCGGTCTGCTTCGGCAGGACCGGAGCGGACCGTCCGGTGCCGTGGTTGCCCGATCCGCCACCCGAGCCGGAGTCCTTCTCCTCGTGGTACTCCTCCTCGACGTTGACCTGCCAGACGTCGTGGCCGGTGCCGTCGAGGATGTTCTCCACCGTCAGCATCGCGGTGAGCATCGAGTGGTCCTGGTTGTTGTAACGGTGCATGCCGTTACGGCCGACCGGGTGCACGTTCGGCACCTCCTCGGCGAGCCAGCGCCGGATGGTGTCGACCGCGTCCTCGTACCCCTCGTCGTAGACCGGGTACGCCTTCGGCATCCGTACCACGTAACCGGCGCTGACCGTGCCCGGCCTGACCAGGTCCAACTGCTCCAGTTCGGCGGTGCCGAGAGCGATCAGATCCTCGTCCGCCCGCTCCCACAGGTCGTCGCCCTCGAAGACGAAGTACTCCAGACCGAGGCAGGTGAAACCGTCCCGCACCAGGTACGGCGACCAGGAGCCGAAGTTCTGGATCCGGCCGACGCGTACCCCGGGGGTGTGCACGTAGATCCAGTTGTCGGGGAAACCGGCCTCGGCCGGGACGACCAGCGCGATGGTGAGGAAGTCGCGGTAGCGCAGCGCGGCGGCGGCGGCCCGTACCGGTGGCGGGGCCGGCGGATCCATGATCTGCACGAGCTGGGAGAGGGGCATGGTGGAGACGACGTGGTCGGCGTCGCGCCGGTGGCTGCCCTCGGCATCGGTCACGGTGACCGCGACCGCGCCGCCGTCACCCCGGTGTACGGCGGTCGCCCAGGTGTTCAGGGTGACCGTGCCGCCCGCCTTGGTGACATGCTCGGCGCAGCGTTCCCACATCATGCCGGGACCGAACTTGGGGTACTGGAACTCCTCGATGAGGCTGGTGATCTCCTTCTGGTTGCGCTTCGGCAGCAGCGCGTTGATCACCGCGGTGGAGAGCGAGAGGTTCTTGATCCGTTGCGCGGCCCAGGCTGCCTGCAACTCCGTGGCGGGCATGCCCCACAACTTCTCGGTGTACGTCTTGAAGAACTTGCCGTAGAGCCGCTTACCGAAGCGGGCCGACGTCCAGCCCTCGAAGTGGCTCTGGTCCTTCGGTGGACGAATTCGGGCCCACGCGTACGAGCCGACGCAGCGGACCGCCTCGAACAGACCCAGGTTGCGCAGCGCGTTGCCGGCCTTCAGCGGATAGTCGAAGAGCTTGCCGTCGTAGTAGATCCGGCTCATCCGGGGCCTCAGGAGGAAGTCCTCGTCCGGCAGGATCTCGTGCCACAACGTCTCGACCTGCGAGACCTTGGTGAAGAAGCGGTGTCCGCCGATGTCGAACCGCCAGCCCTCGCGTTCCACCGTCCGGCTGATCCCGCCGACCACGTCGTCGGCCTCGAAGACCTCGACGGTGGCGCTGCGCTTGGTCAAGGCGTACGCCGCGGTCAGCCCGGCCGGGCCGGCTCCGATGATCACGGTATGGGGCGAGGTGGCCATGACGATATTAATCACCTTCGAAGCGCTGACGGCAACCCCCAGTGTCTGGCCAGCGACGATCCGCAGGTGGGATGCGTGCGCTGGCCATGGACTGCCGGGGGCTGGGGTTCGACGGCCGGAATCTAACATGTCGAATGTGATTCCGACCCGGCTACGACGAAATACCCCAGCCGTCCGCGATGTCGGGATTCACCTCTCGGGGGCGATCCCGACGTCAGTTCAGCTCGTCAGAGCGGCGACATTCCCCTCGCGGGCGTCGAGCGCCTGCTGGTAGAGGCGTCCGGCCCGGTACGACGAGCGCACCAACGGCCCACTCATCACCCCGGCGAAACCGATCTGCTCCGCCTCGGCGGCCAGCTCGACGAACTCCTCCGGCTTGACCCAACGCTCGACCGGGTGGTGCCGGGGCGTGGGCCGCAGGTACTGGGTGATGGTGACCAGCTCGCAGCCGGCGGCGTGCAGGTCACGCAGTGCCTGCGAAACCTCCTCGCGCTCCTCACCCAGGCCGAGGATCAGGTTGGACTTGGTCACCAGCCCGGCGGCGCGAGCCTGGGTGATCACGTCGAGGGACCGCTCGTAGCGGAACCCGGGCCGGATCCGCTTGAAGATCCGGGGCACCGTCTCGACGTTGTGCGCGAGCACCTCCGGCCGGGAACCGAACACCTCGGCCAACTGCTCCGGATCGCCGTTGAAGTCGGGGATCAGCAGCTCGACGCCGCAGCCCTGCTGCAAGGCGTGGATCTGGCGGACCGTCTCGGCGTAGAGCCAGGCGCCACCGTCGGGCAGGTCGTCGCGGGCGACACCCGTCACGGTCGCGTAGCGCAACCCCATCGCCGCCACCGACTCACCGACCCGGCGCGGCTCGTCGGCGTCGAACTCGGCCGGCTTGCCGGTGTCGATCTGGCAGAAGTCACAGCGCCGGGTGCACTGGTCACCACCGATGAGGAAGGTCGCCTCGCGGTCTTCCCAGCACTCGTAGATGTTCGGGCAGCCGGCCTCCTGACAGACCGTGTGCAGCCCCTCGCGGGAGACCAGGCCGCGTAGCTGGGTGTACTCCGGACCCATCTTCGCCTTGACCTTGATCCACGGCGGTTTCCGCTCGATCGGCGTGGCTGCGTTACGCGCCTCGACGCGGAGCAGACGACGCCCGTCGGGAGCCGCCGGTCCAGTGGTCCGAGGGCCCGAAGCGGTGGCGACGTTGCCGGCCGGCTGCGGCGCGGCAGTCGGCGTTCCGGATTGCTCGATGGTCACGAATCCGAGCCTACGCGTAGCGACCGGTCGGTGGAGCCGGAGGCGACGGGGCTCACTACCGGCAAGTTGTGATCGCACTCACCCGCCGTTTGGAATCCTGTTACGGGGTTGTATCGACGCCTGCTAAGGTCCTGCGACAACAGCGACGACGGAGCCGAGTAACGGTTCGACCAGTGGGGTTTCGAGAGAGTCACCGGTAGCTGTGAAGGTGGCCCCCGCCCGAACCGTGAAGACCCTCCTGAGCTGCGGGAAGAACGGTGCCGGCACACGTACCGGCACTTAGTAGAGCCCGCCGGCTGGCCCCCGTCACGGGCGACGACGAAGGCCGTCGGTGGCTCGCGCCGCTGACGGTGAAGGTGTGGTGGCACCGCGAGGTTCCCGCTCGCCCACACCTCCCTGGGGATCGCGTTGCGATTGACTGAGGAGGTAACACCACATGCGACGCGTCCTTTCCACCTCCCTCCCCACCCTTGTCGGCCAGTCGGTGACGATCGCCGGCTGGGTACACCGACGTCGGCTACTCAAATCGGTGGCGTTCCTGATTCTGCGCGACGCCGCCGGGCTCACCCAGGTGGTGGTCACCGACCCGGAACTGCGGGCCCGGTTGGCCGAACTGCCCGAGGAGACCGTGCTCGAGGTCACCGGCGAGGTGACCGCGAACGAGACGGCACCCGCCGGGGTCGAGCTGGTGAAGCCCGACGTACGAGTGCTCGGCGAACCCGCCGTCGCGCCCCCGTTCGACCTCTACCGGCCGGCCCTCGCGGCGACCCTGCCGACGCAGCTCGACCACGCGTCGGTGGCGCTGCGCCACCCCACCCGGTCGGCCGCGCTGCGCATCTCGGCCGCGGCCGTCGCCGGGTTCCGGGCCACTCTCGACGCCCGTGACTTCGTCGAGGTGCACACCCCGAAAGTGGTCGCCAGCGCCACCGAGAGCGGGGCGAACGTCTTCGCGCTCGACTACTTCGGCCGGCCCGCCTACCTGGCGCAGTCGCCCCAGTTCTACAAACAACTGATGGTCGGCGTCTTCGAGCGGGTGTACGAGGTCGGCCCCGTGTTCCGCGCCGAGCCGCACGACACCGCCCGACACCTGGCCCAGTACACCTCACTCGACGTCGAGTTCGGGTTCATCGCCGACCACCGGGACGTGATGGCGATGCTCCGCGACGTGCTCGCCGGCATGCTCGCCGGGGTCGCCGAGCGGGCCGGCCGCGCACTGGCCACACTCGGGGTGGAGCTGCCGTCGGTACCGGCCGAGATTCCCTCGGTGCACTTCACCGAGGCGCTGCGGATTGCCGGGGCCGAGGTCGACGAGCCGGACCTCGCGCCCGCACACGAACGGGCGCTGGGGGAGTGGGCCCGGACCGAGCACGGCTCCGACTTCCTCTTCGTCACCGGATACCCCATGGCGAAGCGCCCGTTCTACACCCACCCCGCCCGACCCGGCAGTATCGAGCACCGCCCGACGGGCGCCGAGAGCGGCGTCGAGTCGGCTGCGGGCGGTGTCGGGGCGGCTGCGGGCGGTGTCGGGGCGGCGTACTCGAACGGGTTCGACCTGCTTTTCCGCGGGGTGGAGCTGGTCACCGGCGGGCAGCGCCTGCACCGGCACAGTGACTACCTGGCCGCGCTAGCCGCTCGGGGCGAGCCGATCGAGCCGGTCGCCGCGTACGTGGCCGCGTTCCAGCACGGGATGCCGCCGCACGGGGGATTCGCGATCGGGCTGGAACGGTTCGTCTCCCGTCTGACCGGCGTGGCGAACGTACGCGAGGTCGCGGCATTCCCCCGCGACCTGCACCGCCTCACCCCGTAGCTGGATGTAAGGAAGGGGCCCTTATTAACGCATAGCGTTAATAAGGGCCCCTTCCTTACATCCAGCCGAGCAGGTTGGTGAGCCGACGCTCGACCAGCGGCAGCACGTCGGCCACGGTGACCCGACGGCCGAGTTCGGCGGTGAGCGAGGTGACCCCGGCGTCGCGGATGCCACACGGCACGATCTGATCGAAGGCGGCCAGGTCACAGTCGCAGTTGATGGAGAAGCCGTGCAGGGTCACCCCGCGCGCCACCCGGATGCCGAGCGCGGCGACCTTACGCGCCGGTCCGCGCTCGTCCTGCGGCACCCAGACCCCGCTGCGCCCCTCGATCTGCACCGTGGTGAGTCCCACCTCGGCGCAGACCTCCATCAGCATCTCCTCGGTGCGCCGGACGTACGCGACCACGTCCACCGGGTCCGGCAGCTTGATGATCGGGTAGCCGACGAGCTGCCCCGGTCCGTGCCAGGTCAGCTTGCCGCCCCGGTCCACGTCGACCACCGGCGTGCCGTCGATCGGCCGGTCCGCCGGCTCGGTGCGCTTGCCCGCGGTGTAGACGCTCGGGTGCTCCAGGAGCAGCACGGTGTCCGGCTGCTCGCCGGCGACCACCGCCTCGTGCAGACGGCGCTGCTCGTCCCAGGCGGCCAGATACTCGATCTCGCCGAGCCGGACAGTTTTCAGGCCGGAAATAGTGCTGGTCACGCCCCCAGAGTAGTCCCGGTGCGGCGTACCGAACCCGGTGACCATGCTCACCGACGGTCAGCGGCGCTCACGAGACAGCGGGCGGGATGCGCCAGAGCCAGACGTCGTCCACGCGTTGGGGAGAGCCGAGGAGTTCGGTGGCGACCTGGCGGAGCGCGTCGACGTGTACGGGGAACTTGGCGCCGTGTACCCGGTCGGCGAGCACCACCACCTCGACCCGCCAGTGGCGCAGGTCGGCGCGGGCGCTGGCCCGGTCGGCGTCGGTGATCACCGGCAGTCGACCGGTCTCGGCGACCTCCGCCAGCAGCGCGTCGGTGGCCCGGGGCACCGGGCCGATCCGGCCCCGCCCGTCCGGGCCACCGGGGCCGAGGAAGAAGCCGGACGGGAGGGCGAACTCGCCCTGCCGGTGGGCGAGCGCGTACGCCTGCCAGCGCTGCCCGTCGGGCGTCACGTCCAGGGTCAACGGCAGCGGGGTGAGAACGCCGCCGGGTGAGACGTACTCGCGCCAGGTGCCGGAGGTGATGAAGTCGGGCACCGGTTCCCGATCGACGGTGAGCAGGCTCACCGGCACCAGTGGCAGCAGGGCGACGGTGAAGCCGACGGTCCAGCCGATCCTGGCCCGGCCGCTGGGCCGCCGGTCGGCGAGGTGTTCCAGGGTGTAGGCCAGCAGCAGCCCGATCACCGGTGCCACCACCAGGGCGAGCCGTGACGGCAGGGCCGCGTCGAAGACCGGCAGTTTGCCCAGGAGCGCGTACGGGAGCGGGAAGTCGACAATGTGTCCGTCGACCTTGATCCGCGGCCCCCAGGAGAGGACGGCGAAGACCGCGGCGGTGACCGCGAGGGCGCGTACGGTGGCGCGCCGGGCCGGCTCGGCGCGCCAGAGGAACACCAGGCAGAGCACCGCGAGGATCAGCAGCGGCAGTCCGAAGAACGAGTTCTCCTCGGTCGGGTTCGGCGCGAGCGAGCTGTCCAGCCCGGCCACACCGGCCAGGGAGCGCTGCGGGAAGGCGCCGAAGGCGAGGATGTCCTCGGCGTGGATCCGGGGGTCGAAGCCGGTGCCGTGGTAACGCTGCGGGCCGAGGAAGTGCAACCACAGGGGGTACGACAGCAGGGCGAACGCCACCGCTCCGGTCACCGTGAGTGCGCGTACGAAGGTGGGCAGGGCCTCCCGCGCCTCGCTCCGGTGGGTCCGGTCCAGCGACCAGGTGCCGAGCCACACCGCGCAGGCCAGGGCGGTGAAGAAGAGCCCCTCGGCGGCGATCGAGAAGGTCACCGCGACCAGTACGCCGAGGATCACGCCGTTGCGCGCCCAGCGTCCGGGTTCGCGTAACCGGAGCACCCGCCAGAGCAGTAGTGGCACCAGCCAGCCGGCGGTCCAGTTCAGGTGGGCGTTGGCGTGCGAGACCATGCCCGGTGCGAAGCCGATGAAGAGGCCCCCGACCAGTGCCGCCGCCCGGTGTCGCACCAGGTGGCGGGAGAGCAGCCAGTACCAGGCCAGTGCGGTGGCGGCCAGGTTGAGGGTGAGGACGACGAGGAAGGTCGCCGGCGGTCCGATCAGGTACGTCAGCGGGGCGAAGACCACCGCGTACACGGTGATCGAGGTGTTGACCGCGAGATTGACCCCGTCCGGGACGTTGAGCAGCGTGGTGAAGAGCGGGTCGCCGCCGTGGGTCAGCGCGTGTGCTCCGTAGGCGAGCAGCCACTCGAAGAGGGCCTGGTCGCTGGAGTTGACCGTGATGGCCCGGCCTCCGGGGTCGGCCCAGAGGCCGCTGGTGACCCAGACCGCGAGTGCCACCGCCGTGACGACGGCGAGCAGGTCGGCCCGCCGGCCGAGTCGGTCGCGGAGGGGCCCGGTGGGCCGGCGGGGCGGGTCGGATTCCGTCGGCGTCGGCCCGGCTACCAGGGACGAGGAGATCGGCACGGGCCGCACGTTACCAATTTTCGCCCGACACGCCCGTGCGCCGTCTAGCCTTGACGTCGTTACTGAAAATGACTATCAATTCAATTGAAACTTGGTCATGCGCTGAAAGGTCCCGTCTCGTGAAGATTTCTTTTGTCGGCAAGGGAGGCAGCGGCAAGACGACTCTCGCCGCGCTCTTCGCCCGTCACCTCGCCGGCACGACGGCGCCGCTGCTCGCCATCGACGCGGACATCAACCAACACCTGGCCGCCGCGCTCGGCGCGACCGAGCACGAGGCGGTGCTGCTGCCGGCGCTCGGCGACCACCTCGGCGAAATCAAGGAGTATCTGCGCGGCGACAACCCGCGCATCTCCTCCGCCGCCGCGATGGTGAAGACCACCCCACCCGGGCGAGGCTCCCGGCTACTCCGGGTCGACGGTGCCAACCCGCTCTACGACAGCCTGGTACGCGAGGTCGGCGGCATCCGGCTCGCGGTGACCGGACCGTTCGCCACCGAAGACCTCGGCGTCGCCTGCTACCACTCCAAGGTCGGAGCGGTGGAACTGCTCCTCAACCACCTGGTCGACGGTCCGGACGAGTACGTCGTGGTCGACATGACCGCCGGAGCCGACTCCTTCGCCTCCGGCCTGTTCACCCGCTTCGACACCACGTTCCTGGTCTGCGAGCCGACCCTGCGCAGCATCGGCGTCTACCGCCAGTACGTCGGCCACGCCCGCGAGTACGGCGTACGCGTGCGAGTGGTCGGCAACAAGGTCGACGACGCGTCCGACGTCGAGTTCCTCACCGAACACGTCGGCGACGACCTGCTCACCTGGATCGGGCGGTCGTCGTACGTCAAGGCCGCCGAGCGGGGCGTGCCGCAACCGATCACCGCCCTGGAGCCGGCGAACCGCAACGCGCTCGACCTGATGCGCGCCACCGTCGACGCCACCGCCAAGGACTGGGCCACCTACACCCGGCAGGCGGTCGAGTTCCACCTGCGCAACGCGACCGCCTGGGCCAACGACCGGGTAGGCGAGGACCTCGCCGACCAGGTCGACCCGGAATTCGTACTCGGCCCGACCGCGGTCGACCTCGCGGATCACGCCTGAGTACGGGAACAGGAAGCACCCGTAACCATCCGTACCAGCCATCCGTACCAGAAGGAGAGAACATGTCCCTTGACGTTTCCGCCGCGCTGCTGGAGCGGGCCGAGGCCGGTCAGGTCAACGACGCCGAGTTCGTCGAGTGTGTCCGAACCTCGTTGCCGTACGCCTGGACGATCGTCTCCGACGTCGCCGCCCGGTCGGCGGAGACCGCCGACGAGTTCGCCGACCACGCGGTGCCGCCGCCGAGCGAGGCCGAGCGCGGGCAGTTGCTGCGTGCGCTCGCCAGTGACGCCATCCGGGGCGGGCTGGAGCGCCACTTCGGAGTGAAACTGGCCTTCCAGAACTGCCACCGGGTGGCGGCGTTCAAGCTCGGTGCGGTCGGTGGCGAGACCTACCAGCGGTTCATCTCCCCGCTCGCCCAGATCCGCAACCAGTCCCCAGCCCTCCGCGACTGCTGAGGTGTAAGGAGGGGCGGCGGGGGGGGGGGGGGGGGGGGGGGGGGGGGCCGGGGGGGCGGGGGGGGGGGGGGGGGGGGGGGGGGGGGGGGGGGGGGGGGGGGGGGCGT
>NZ_JBITIH010000001.1:488756-506301 GCF_044458865.1 Micromonospora sp. NPDC050417 | reverse complement strand
CCCAGCCCCCCGCCCCCCCTCCCCCCACCCCCCCCCCCCCCCCCCGCCCTGTGGCCCGTTCTCGGCCGCCCCCCGTGTACCCCCCTTGGCTAAACCCGGCGGCCCCTCCTTACATGTGGGTGGTGGCGCGCGACGAGGGCACATGGCGGCATAGGTGAATATGTGAGTGTCAACCATGTCAGGGTGCTGTCATGCGGACGTAACGTCGCGGCAACTCGGGGGTGACCCAGTTCACACCTTCATCGTCAGGAGAACGCCCGTGCGCCGCCGCCCACCCGCACTACTCGCCCGGATCGTCCGCGCCGCCGCCGTACCCGTGCTCATCGCCGCGGCGGTCCTCACCGGTGCCGCTCCCGCCCAGGCCGCCAGCCTCACCCAGGTCACCGGCTTCGGCAGCAACCCCGGCAACCTCAGCATGTACGCCTACCGCCCGGACAACCTGCCGTCGAACGCGCCCCTGGTGGTCGCGTTGCACGGCTGCACCCAGGACGCGAACGCGTACTACACCAACTCCGGCTGGAAGAAGTTCGCCGACCAGTGGAAGTTCACGGTCGTCTTCCCCCAGACCAGCGCCGCCAACGCCGCCAACGCCTGTTTCAACTGGTTCCTGACCGGCGACACCAGCCGGGGCCAGGGTGAGCCGGCCTCGATCAAGCAGATGATCGACTATTCGGTCGCCAACTACGGCACCGACGCCGACCGGGTCTTCGTCACCGGGCTCTCCGCCGGTGGGGCGATGAGCGCGGCCATGCTCGCCACATACCCCGACGTCTTCGCCGCCGGCTCCATCGCCGCCGGACTGCCCTACCGCTGCGCCACCTCGCAGGTCAACGCCTACACCTGCATGTACTCCTCGGTGAGCAAGACCCCGCAGCAGTGGGGTGACCTGGTCCGCGCCGGCTACTCCGGTTACACCGGTCCGCGCCCCCGGGTGTCGATCTGGCACGGTCGCTCGGACGCCGTCGTGGTGCCCGCCAACGGCACCGAACTGCGGGACCAGTTCACCAACGTGGCCGGCGTGTCGCAGACCCCGACCAGCACCTCCTCGCTGCCCGCCGGCACCACCCTGGAGGTGTACGGCAACGACGCCGTCCGGCTCTACCAGGTCGCCAACATGGGCCACGGCACCCCGGTCGACCCGGGCACCGGCGCGGACCAGTGCGGCACCGCCGCCGCGTACTTCCTGGACACGATCTGTTCGGCGTACCGCGACGCGCTCTTCTTCGGCCTCGACGGCGGCTCCAGCGGACCGGGCAACCCGGGTGAGCCGGGTGCTCCGGCGACCCCGACCGGCCTTGCCGTCACCGGCACCACCGCCAACTCCGTCTCGCTGAGCTGGGGTGCGGCGAGCGGGGCCAGCGGCTACCACGTCTACCGCAACGGCACCCGGGTCACGTCGACGGCGGTCGCCGCCACCGGCTACACCGACTCCGGCCTCACCGCCGCGACCAGCTACGCGTACGCGGTCAGCGCGGTGAGCTCGGCCGGCGTGGAGAGCGCCCGCTCCGCCACCGTCTCCGCCACCACCGCCGGTGGTGGTACGCCCCCGGTCTGCGTCACCGCGACCAACTACGCGCACGTCCAGGCCGGTCGTGCCTACCAGTCCGGCGGGTACGCCTACGCCAACGGCTCCGACCAGCGGATGGGCCTCTACAACACCTTCTACACCTCGGCGCTGAGGCAGACCGGCCCGAACTACTGGGTGATCGGCTGCTGACCCCGACCCCGACCCCGACCCCCTGCTCCCAACGCCAACCGTCCCCGTCCCAGCGCCCCCGAAGGCCAGGTTAGGAAGGGCCCCTTCCTATACAAAAAGCGATAACAAGGGGCCCTTCCTTACTCGTGGAGGGCGGCGTGGAGGGCGGAACGCAGGTTGGGGTGCTGGTAGGTGAAACCGGTCCGGGGCAGCACCCCGGGCCGGACCCGGGCGCTGGTGAGCGCCTCGACGGCCAGTCCGCCGAGCAGGATCCGCAGGGCGAAACTGGGCACGGGAAGCACCGCCGGCCGGTGCACCGCCGCCCCGAGTTCGCGGGTGAACTCGGCGTTCGTCACGGGTTCCGGGCCGACCACGTTCACCGATCCGGCGAGGTCCTCGCGGGCGAGCAGGAACTTCACGGCGGCGAGCCAGTCGGCGAGTGAGATCCAGGGCATCCACTGCCGACCTCCGGCCAGTGGCCCGCCGATGCCGAGCCGGAACGGCAGCAGTTGCGGCTTCAGGAAACCGGCGTCGCGGTGCAGCACGTAACCCGTACGCAGGCGGACGACCCGCACACCCGCGTCCTCCGCCGGCCCGGTCGCCGCCTCCCAGACCCGGCACATGTCGGCGAGGAATCCCTCACCGGCGGGCGACTCCTCGGTCACCGCCCGATCGCCGGTGTCGCCGTACCAGCCGATCGCGGAGGCGTTCAGCAGCACCCCCGGTCGTTCTGTCGACGGCAGCGCGGCGATCGATTCGGCGAGGGTACGGGTGGTGTCCACCCGACTCGTCCGTAACAGCTCGCGGTACCGGTCGTTCCACCGGTGGTCTCCCACTCCGGCGCCGGCCAGGTTGACCACCACGTCGGTGCCGGCGAGCGCCGCCGGGTCGAGTTGCCCGGCAGCCGGGTCCCACCGGACCTGGCCGGGGTCGGTTGCCGGTCGCCGGACGAGTTGGACGACCTCGTGGCCGTCGGCCCGCAACCGGTCGACGAGTCGACTGCCGAGGAAGCCGGACGCACCGGCGGCAAGGATCCGCATCCGTCCATCCTCGCAGAGGGTTCGGTCATGCCGTGCCGGGCGGTATATCCCCGTAACCGGAGGGTGCCCGCTCTGTCACGGAGTATCGAGGAGGGCGTCGCCGGACCGCGCCGGTGGGAGGGGCGGGAAAAGCGTCGGGGACCGCGAGCGAGTGCTCGCGGTCCCCGGTTGTCGCGTATCTGCGCCGGTCAGGCCAGTTCGGCCTCGAAGTGACCGGCTTCGAGCCGCTCCTTGACCGTGGTCAGGAAACGGGCCGCGTCGGCGCCGTCGACCAGCCGGTGGTCGTAGGAGAGGGCGAGGTAGACCATCGAGCGCGGCGCGATGATCTCGCCCAGCTCCGGGTCGTTCACCACGACGGCCCGCTTGACCACCGCACCGGTGCCGAGGATGGCGGCCTGCGGCGCCGGCACGATCGGGGTGTCGAAGAGCGCCCCCCGGCTGCCGGTGTTGGTGATGGTGAAGGTGGCGCCGGAGATCTCGTCCGGACCGATCTTGTTGGTCCGGGTCCGCTCCGCGACGTCCGCGATCCGCCGGGCCAGGCCGGCGAGGTTGAGGTCACCGGCCTCCTTGATCACCGGTACGAGCAGGCCCTTCTCGGTGTCGACCGCGATGCCCAGGTTCTCGCTCGCCGGGTAGGTGATCGTGCCCGCCTCCAGGTCGATCGAGGCGTTCACCACCGGGTAGGTCTTCAGTGCCTCCACCGCGGCGAGCGCGAAGAAGGGCAGGAAGGAGAGCTTGACGCCGTGCTTGGCCACGAAGTCGTTCTTGGCCTGCTGACGCAACCGGGCGATCTTGGTGACGTCCACCTCGACCACCGTGGTGAGCTGCGCGGAACTCTGCAGCGACTCGAACATGCGCCGGGCGATGGTGGCCCGGGTACGGGTCATCTTCTCGGTCCGACCCCGCAGCGGGCTCGGCTCGGCCTTCGCCGGGGCCGGCTTCGGCGCGGCAGCGGCGGGAGCCACCGCCGGACGGGCCGCGGCGGCACGTGCCTTCTCCGCCGCCTCCAGCACGTCCTGCTTGCGGATCCGGCCACCGACACCGGTGCCGGTCACCGTCGACAGGTCGACGCCCTGGTCGCTGGCGAGCCGGCGGACCAGCGGGGTGACGTACCCCGCCTCGTCGCCGGTCGGTGCGGCCGGGGACGAGGCCCGCTCGGCTGCCGGGGCCGGCTGGGCCGCCCGCTCGGTCTGCACCGGCTTGGCCGACTGCTCGGTCTCGGCCGCCGGGGCGGCGTACGACGCACCGGAGACCGGCTCGGGCTCGGCGGCCGGGGCCGGCTCGGCCTTCGCCGGGGCCGGGGTGGCCTGGGGGGCCGGCGTCGCGGCCGGTGCCGCTCCGGCGGTCCCGATCACCGCGAGGTCGGCGCCGACCGCCGCGGTCTCGTCCTCGGCGACCTTGATCTCCAACAGGGTGCCCGCCGCGGGCGACGGGATCTCGGTGTCGACCTTGTCGGTCGAGACCTCGAGCAGCGGCTCGTCGGCCTCGACGGTGTCGCCGACGGCCTTGAGCCAACGGGTGACCGTGCCCTCGGTGACGCTCTCGCCCAACGCGGGCATCTTCAGTACGGTGCCACCGCCGCTGGCCGGCGTGGTCGCCGCCGGGGTGGGCTCGGCCGCGGCCGGCTCCGGGGCGGGTGCCGCCTGCGGGGCGGCCGGTGCCTGGGCGGCCGGCTTCTCCTCGGCGGGGGCTTGCTGAGCGGGCGGAGCGGCCTGCGCGGTCGGGCCGCTGTCACCGGCCGACTCGCCCTCACCGGCGATGACGGCGAGTTCGCTGCCGACCTCCGCGGTCTCGTCCTCGCTCACCACGATCCGGCTCAGCACGCCGGCCGCGGGGGAGGGGATCTCGGTGTCGACCTTGTCGGTCGACACTTCGAGCAGCGGCTCGTCGACCTCGACCCGGTCGCCCTCCTGCTTCAGCCAGCGCGTGACGGTGCCCTCGGTGACGCTCTCGCCGAGCCGGGGCATGGTGACCGATACCGGCATCTCTCAAGACTCCTTCGTGGCCTGTGCGATCGTCACCCGGTTGCCGCCGGGTGTCGCGGAAGAACTGTCGGGTCAGGCGTGCGCGTGCAGCGGCTTGCCGGCCAGGGCGAGGAACGCCTCGCCGAGAGCCTCGGTCTGCGTCGGGTGGGCGTGGACGAGCTGCGCCACCTCGGCCGGGTAGGCCTCCCAGTTGTAGATCAACTGGGCCTCGCCGACCAACTCGCCGACCCGGGCGCCGACCATGTGGACGCCGACCACCGGGCCGTCGGCGACCCGGACCAGCTTCACGAAGCCGGTCGTCTTGAGGATCTGGCTCTTGCCGTTGCCGCCGAGGTTGTAGTTGTACGTCGAGACCTTGTCCGCGCCGTACTGCTCCTTGGCCTTCGCCTCGGTCAGCCCGACGGAGGCCAGCTCCGGGTCGCAGTAGGTGACGCGCGGGATGCCGTTCTCGTCGATCACGGCGGGGTTCAGTCCGGCGATCTCCTCGGCGACGAAGATGCCCTGCTGGAAGCCGCGGTGGGCGAGCTGGAGGCCGGGCACGATGTCGCCGACGGCGAAGATGTTCGCCACGCCGGTACGGAGCCGCTCGTCGGTCAGGACGAAGCCCCGGTCGACCTTGATGCCCTGCTCCTCGTAGCCGAGGTTGGCGGTGGTCGGGCCACGGCCGACCGCGACGAGCAGCACCTCGGCCTCGAAGGTCTCGCCGCCCTCGATGGTCACCTTGACGCCGGAGTCGGTGTGTTCGACCTTCTCGAAGCGCTTGCCGGTCTTGAAGTTGATGCCACGCTTGCGGAAGGCGCGCTCCAGCGCCTTCGAGGATTCCTCGTCTTCGGCGGCGACCAGTCGGGGCAGCGCCTCGACGATGGTCACGTCCACCCCGAACGAGCGCCAGACGCTGGCGAACTCGACGCCGATGACCCCGCCGCCGAGCACGATGGCCGAACTGGGCACGCGGTCCATCACCAGGGCGTGGTCACTGGTGATCACCCGCTCGCCGTCGACCTCCAGGCCGGGCAGGCTGCGGGCGTACGACCCGCTGGCGAGGATGATGTTGCGGCCGGTGTAGCGCCGTCCGTCGACCTCGATGGTGTCCGGGCCGACCAGCTTGCCGTGCCCCTCCACGACGGTGATCTTGGCGCTCTTGATCAGGCCCTGCAGGCCCTTGTAGAGGCGGGAGATCACCCCGTCCTTGTAGGAGTTCACCCCGGACATGTCGATGCCGACCAGTTCGGCCTTGATGCCGAACTGCTCCGACTCGCGGGTCTGGTCGGCGATCTCCGCCGCGTGCAGCAGCGCCTTGGTCGGGATGCACCCGTTGTGCAGGCAGGTCCCGCCGAGCTTGCCCTTCTCGATCAGCGCGACGGAGAGGTCCAGCTGGGCGGCGCGTAGCGCTGCCGCGTACCCCCCACTGCCACCTCCGAGGATGACGACATCGAAGGTTCCGCCGTTCGGCTCGCTCACAGTTAACTCCCAGGTCGCGTCGCTGCCACGAGGGCCATGCCAATGGAAACGGGCATTTCGTCCTCACCGGCCGTTGCATTCCGGCCGGATACCTTCTACCTGGGTCATCTTGTCACTTGTGGTCCCGCGCCGCGTAACTGAGGTGCCCAAGGACACGTCCGTTCCACGTACGCTTGCCCAATCACCGGACATGGCCGGCACGAGCGGGCGGGAGGAGATTGACGGGTGGCCTGGTTTCGGCGGCGTAAGCAGGGCACGGGCGCGGCAGGGGACCGAATCGCGAACCGCGGCGATTTCGAGCACCTGGAGGAGTTCGTCCGGTCGCGGCGGGGTGTCGAGGCGTTCATCGAGCCACGCACGACCGTGACCGAGACGACAGTGATGTTGATCGCGTACGACGGCGAGTGGACCCGGCGTCGAGTCGACGGCCCGGATGGTGCCCGGCGATTCGCGCACAAGATGGCGATCCCGATCTACGACGTCCGGCTGGTCGGCTACCCGCAGCGGATGCGCGACTTCAACGAGCGCCGCAAGCGGAGTACGGGTGCGTGAGCAACGTCGACGACCCCGCGTGAAACGAACTGACCCCCGGCCTGATGGCCGGGGGTCAGTCGTCGGTGCTGTCGGTCAGTTCTCGGCCGCGATCTCCTCGACCAGGTGCAGCAGGGTACGCACCGGCACCGCGGTGCCGCCCTTGGTCCAGTAACCGGTCGGCTCGCCCGAGTGGTAGCTCGGCCCGGCGATGTCGATGTGCGCCCAGTCCACCCCGTCGGTGACGAACTCGCGCAGGAAGACACCACCCTGCAGCATGTGCCCGGCCCGGTCCATTCCCGCGTTGACCTGCGAGATGTCGGCGACGTCGGAGTCCATGCCCTTGCGTACGTCCTCCGGCAGCGGCATCGGCCAGGCCGGCTCGCCGACCGCGTCACCGGCGGCCTGGACCCGGGTGCAGAACTCCGCCGTGCCCATCACGCCGGCGACCCGCTTGCCGAGCGCGACCACCTGACCGCCGGTCAGGGTGGACGTCTCCAGCAGGTAGTCGCAGCCGTCCGCGCAGGCGCGGGCGATCGCGTCGGCCAGGATCATCCGGCCCTCGGCGTCGGTGTTGAGCACCTCGACCCGCTTGCCGTCGAACATGGTGATCACGTCACCCGGGCGGTAGCTGCTCGCCGACGGCATGTTCTCGGCCATCGGCAGGTACGCCTGCACCGACACGGCCGGCTTCAGCTCGGCGATCGCGATCATGGTGGCGGCCACCGCAGCCGCCCCGGCCATGTCGGACTTCATCTCCCACATGCCCTGGGCCGGCTTGATCGACACGCCGCCGGTGTCGAAGGTGATGCCCTTGCCGACCAGCGCGATCCGCTTGCCGTTGGCGGTCCCGGCCGGCGGCTGGTACGTCAGCTTCACCAGGCGCGGCGGGGCGTCCGAACCCTGCCCGACCGCGATGATGCCGCCGTATCCGGCGTCGGCCAGCGCCTTCTCGTCCAACACCTCGACGGTCAGGCCGGCCGCGTTGGCGGCGGTCGCCACCGCCTCGGCGAACGACGGCGGGCGCAGCTCGTTCGGCGCGGTGTTGACCCAGTCCCGGGTCTGGCCGACGGCCGCGGCCACCACGGTCGCGCGGGCGATCTCGGCCCGGGCCCGTACGTCGCCGGAGTCCGGCACGTGCACCGCGATCTCCGCCACCGGGTTACGGCGGGTCGGCTGCGGGCGGGTCTTGTAGCCGGCGAAGCGGTAGCCGCCGATCAGCGCGCCCTCGGCGATCGCGCGCAACGCCGCCGGGCCGTCCTCGTCGTCCGGCACCGGCAGGCTCAGCGCCACCCGACCGGCTCCGGCGAGGGCACGGATCACCGACCCGGCGGCCCGGCGCAGGGTCTCCGGCGCCGGGGCGGCGCCGGTCGGCTCCGCGCCGAGGCCGACGGCGACGACCAGCGGGGCGGTCACCGTGCCGAGGGTGGCGAGCTTGATCACCTCGCCCGGGGCGCCGGTCGCGCCGAGCAGGGCCAGGGTTTCGGTGAGGCGGCCGTCGAAGGCCGCGGCGATGCTCTCCGCGCCGGTGGCCAGCAGCAGCGTGCCGGCGTACCCGCCGGGCCCCTCACCTCCGGTGTCCGCGGACCCGGTCTGGCTGTGCACGCCGATCACAAGGGCGTCGACGGCAAGCTCGGCGGGGTCGGTGTCGACCAAGCTGAGGGTGGTGCTGGGCGATGTCACTCGGCGTCTCCGGACGGGCTTGGCCGGCCGCGTTGTGCGCGGTCCGGCGACGAAGGTCTTCGGCGAACCTACCCGCCGAAGAGGTCGGATGTCCCAGCGACTGCCGCCGAAGGGATCCCGCCGATGCTAACGAGGAGGTCGAGCCGGCATGAGCCAGGAGGTCGACCCCCGGTAAGTTGCCTCCCATGACCGACCTGACCACGGCCGCCGCCGACCAGTTGCACCGTTCGCCCCTGCATGATCGGCACGCCGCGTTGGGCGCCAAATTCGCCGCCTTCGGCGGCTGGTCCATGCCGCTGGAGTACGCCGGGGGCGGGGTGCTCAAGGAGCACACCGCGGTCCGCGAGGCGGTCGGCGTGTTCGACGTCTCCCACCTGGGCAAGGCGCGGGTGACCGGCCCCGGCGCCGCCGACTTCGTCAACGCGTGCCTCACCAACGACCTGGGTCGGATCACCCCCGGCCGGGCGCAGTACACGCTCTGCTGCGACGAGGCGACCGGCGGTGTGGTGGACGACATCATCGCCTACCTCTACGCCGACGACCACGTCTTCCTGATCCCCAACGCGGCGAACACCGCCGAGGTGGTACGCCGGCTGCGTGCCGCCGCGCCGGCCGGGATCACCGTCACCGACGAACACCAGGCGTACGCCGTACTGGCGGTGCAGGGGCCGCGCTCGGCCGACCTGCTCGGCGCGCTCGGGCTGCCGACCGACCACGGTTACATGAGTTTCTCCACCGCCACCCTCGGTACCGGCGTGGCGCAACCGGTGGAGCTGGTGGTCTGCCGGACCGGCTACACCGGCGAACACGGGTACGAGCTGGTCGTGCCGGTGGCCGGGGCGACCGCGGTCTGGGACGCGCTCTTCGCCGCCGGTGAGCCGTACGGGCTGCGGGCCTGCGGGCTGGCCGCCCGGGACACGCTGCGCACCGAGATGGGTTACCCGCTGCACGGGCAGGACCTGTCGTTGGAGATCACCCCGGTCCAGGCCCGTTCCGGCTGGGCGGTCGGCTGGGGCAAGCCGGCGTTCTGGGGCCGGGAGGCCCTGCTGGCGGAGAAGGCGGCCGGCCCGCGTCGCCTGCTCTGGGGTCTGGCCGCGCAGGACCGGGGCATTCCGCGCCCGGGGATGCGGGTGCTCGCCGGTGACGCCGAGGTCGGCACGGTCACCAGTGGCACCTTCTCGCCGACCGGCAAGGCCGGCATCGGGCTCGCCCTGCTCGACACCGCCGCCGGGCTCGCCGAGGGTGCGACGGTCGAGGTCGACGTACGTGGACGCCGTTCGGTGATGCGAGTGGTCAAGCCCCCGTTCGTGCAGCCGTCGGTGCGCTGACCACCCGTTCCGCCACCAACGTCAGCCGCGCTGGCCGGCGTCGAGTACGGCCTGCGTCCAGCCACCCTCGACGACCGAACCCCGGTCGAGTAGCGCCCAGTCGACCACGTCGGCGGCATCGACTGTGACAGCGGCGCCGATCCGTACCGTCGGGTCGGCGACCGCGTCACAGGCGCTGGTGCAGAGGATCCGCTCCGGACGCTGCCAGGAGTCCACCCCTGCCCAGACGTACTCCGGTCCCTCGGCCGTGGTCAGGGCGTACTTGACCAGCAGTTGCAGGTCACCGGCGAGCGAGCCGGTGACGAAGCGTTCCCGGATGGCGGGCAGGCCGGCGCGGGCGGTGGCGACCGCCCGCGCCATCGCGTCGTCGCTGCGGTCGTAGCGGACGTCGGACCGGGGCGCGCCGAACAGGGTGGTGCAGACCCCGGCGAAGTACCGGCTGGCCGAACCCGGGTGGCCGATCGGCGGGAGCAGGGTGAGGAACGAGTCGGCCTCGGGGTCGGTGGCCGGGTCGAGTTCCAGCCGCAGGGCGGCGGGGCCGGCGGCGTCCTGCTGGCGCGGATAGCCGTACGCGACCGCTATGTCGTGGTCGGTGACGGTGGTCACCACCGGCAGTTGGACGAAGGCGGGCACCTCGATCCCGGAGAGCCCGTCGGTCCAGGTGCGCAGCAGTCGGCGGGCCACCCCGGTCATCACCGCGCCCCAGCCCCGGGTGAGGTGGGTCGGCACCTCCTGGGCCTGGAGTTCCAGCAGTCCGAACCGGCGCAGGCCCTTGGTGGTGAACCAGAGCCCGCCCTCGGCGGTCGAGTACGGCACCAGGACCCAGTCCACCAGCCGTACCCGTCCCTCGGGGTCGGGCAGCGAGCGCAGCGCGGTCGCCGGGTCGAGGAACTGGAGGCCGAAGACGTCGACCAGGTCGCCGCCGACCGCCTCGGCCATCGCCGCGCCGACCGCCCGGGCGGCCCACTCGTGGGCCGGGGGCCAGCCGGGCCGGTAGCTCGCCTGGACCACGACCAGGTTGGTCGCGGCGGCGAGCCGGCCGAGTTGTTCCTCGGTGGCGCCGAAGGCGGTGAGCAGGTCCGGTGGCAGTTCGGGAAACTCGTCGACCGGCCGCAGGTCGACCGTCATCAGCGGGCTCTCCAGCATCTGCCGGGACAGGTCGTGGACCAGTTCGGTGACCCGGTCCCCGAGTGCCGCCATCGCCTGCGCCGGGGTCACCTCGGGGGGCGTCGTGACCGGCACCAGGTAGGTCGCGGTGAGCGACTCCGGCACCGGTAGAGGCAGGAAATCGTCCGTAATGATCATGACGCGCGCCCCGCTCACCGGAAGTAGTGATTCTCTTTCGCGAACGCTACCGAAGAAGGCCGGCCGGATCAGCCGGTCAGCACGAGACCGAGGTAGACCAGCGTGGTGACGACCTCCACCTGGGCGCCGAGCACGTCACCGGTGATTCCGCCGAAGCGCCGTACGGTGTGGCGCAGCAGCACCGACCCGGCGGCGAGGGCGACCCCGACCACGAGCGGTCCCTGCCACGGGCGGCCCGGCACGGCCGCGACCGCGACGCCCGCGACGGCGACCGTGGCCAGCGCCAGCGGCACCGGGCCGAGCGTCCCGGCGACCAGCGCGCCGAGCCCCTGCGGCCGGGCCGCCGGCACTCCCCGCCGACAGGCCCAGCCGACCGCCAGCCGCCCCGCCGCGGTGGCGGCGACCACCGTGGCGAGCAGCGCCGGCCAGCGTCGGTCCGGCAGGGCCGCGAGCGCCCCGACCTGGAGCAGGAGTACGAGCACCAGTGCGGCGACGCCGAACGGGCCCACGTCGGGCTTCTTCATGATCTCCAGTGCGGCCGGCCCGGAGCGGTACGAGCCGAGCGCGTCGACCGTGTCGGCGAGCCCGTCCAGGTGCAGCCCCCGGGTGAGCAGCGCCCCGGCGGCCACGGTCACCACCCCGGCGACGAGCACCGGCGCGCCGGCACCGGCGGCGCCGAGCAGGATCGCGGCGAGCACCACGCCGAGCAGCGCCCCGACGGCCGGGGCGAGCAGCATCGCCACCGCCGCCGTCTCCCGGTCGACCCGACCGGTGCGCAGCGGAGCGATGGTGAACGTGGTGAGCGCCAGCCGGGCGCCGGCCGGGAGGCTCCGGTCAGGCACCGCGCGAGGCGCCGTCGGGCAACCAGTCGCTGCGGGCCGGGCCCGGACCGTCCGGTTCCGGTTCGTCGAACTCGCCGTCGTCGGCGGTACGGCCGTCACCGGGCTCGGTGCCCGTACGCTGCTCGTCCCGGTCCGGCTGACCACCGTCGGCCGGCTCGCCGTCGGATGGCGGCCGTACGTCCTCCGCCGGCTGCCGGTCGCCACCGTCGGCCGGGGCATCGTCCCCGTGGCCGGTGGGCGACTCCGCCCAGCCGGTCGGGGTCAGCGACGGGTGTTCGCCGACCGAGGCGGCCAGGGTGAGCGCGGTGCGCAGCAGCGGCAGGGTGGCCAGCGCGCTCGCCCCCTCGCCCAGGTCCAGCCGCAGGTCGAGCAGAGGGGCCAGGCCGAGTACGTCGGCCGCGAGCTTGACCGCGGGGTGTCCGCCGTGGTCGGGCAGGAGGCACCAGTGCCGAGACTGGCCGGCGAGGTCGCGGGTGACCAGACCGGCGGCCACCCCGACCGGCCCGTCCAGCAGCACCGGGGTCCGCCGGGCGGTCGCGCCGAGCAGGATGCCGGCGGCGATCGCGATGTCGCCACCGCCCAGTTCGGCGAGGACGTCCTTCGGTCCCCGGGGGCTGCGCCGGGTGCGGTGCAGGGCGTCACGTACGGCGGCGCAGCGGATCATCCAGGCGGCGTCGTCCACCTGTCCGCCGGGGCTGATGACCCGTCCCAGCACGGCGGCGGACTCGGCGCCGGCGGTGGCGGCGAGCACCGCCGCGGTGGCGGCCTCGGTGCCCGCGCCGCAGGCGCCGACCACGATCAGTTCCACCCCGGCGTCGACCGCCTCCTCGGCCAGCCGCCAGCCGTACCGCAGGGCGGACTCGACCGCTTCGGCGCTCAACGCCGGACCGTCCTCGATCGGCGCGGCGGTCGGTGCGTCCACCACCTGGAGGCTCGCGCCGACCTCGGCGGCGAGCCGGGCGAGCGGGCCCGCTCCGGAGCGGGCCTGGTCGGCCCGGCGGCCGGACTCGCCCGGCACGGACCCGGCAGAGGCGCCGCCGTCGTGGTCGCCGTGCAGCAGCAGTACGCGTACCGTCCGCCACGGGCGGGGCGTCGCGGTGCCCTGGGTGCCGGCGGCGAAGCCGATCACCCGTTCGAGGTTGCCGAGCCCGGCACCGGGCAGGTCGAGGGTGGCGAGCCGGTCGATCGCCTGCGGACCGGTGTACTCGTCCGGCATGGGCAGGTCCATACCGGTCTGGATGACCAGCCCGGTGGCGACCATCGGCAGCGTCATGGTCGGTGCGGTCCAGGGCGAACCGTCCTTCGGTGCCTGCGGCTGCGGTTCCGGCAGGTGCGGCGTGAGTACGGCCGGCGAGGTGCTCGGCACCGGCACGGCCCGGGTCTCGGGGGTGGTCCGGTCGGCCGACCCGGCGTCGGTGGTCCCCGCGGTCCGCGGCGGTCCGGACTGGCTCGGTACGACCGCGTCCGGCCGGATGCTGGCGGGCTGCCGCGTCGCGGCCGGCTTGAGCCAGGACGGTTGCCCGGCCACCACCAGGACCACCGCGTCGCAGACCTCGGCGACCGCCCGGTTCGTGGTGCCGAGCGCGTCGGTGAAGGCCCGGCCGAGGGTGGTCGTCGGCACCAGCGAGAGCCCCACCTCGGGGCTGACCAGCACCAGACGGGCCGTGCAGTCGCGGACCGCGACGGCCAGTTCGTTGATGGTCGCCTGGTCGTCGGCGGGCTGGTGGACCGGGTCGAGCAGCACGGTCACCCAGCCGCCGAGGTCGTCGACGAGCAGCGTCTGGTCCGGTGTGGCGCCGGCGATCAGTTCGGCCAGCCGGGACGGGTCGGCGGCGGTCTCCTCCGTTGTCCAGCCCTCAGGGCGGCGACGTTGGTGGGCCTCGATCCGGGCGGTCCACTCCGGGTCGGCCGGATCGTCCGACTCGGGGTGCCGCGCAGTCGCGACATAACGGACAGCCGTCACGTCGCCCACGAGCGACTCGGCGAACTCGGATTTGCCGGACCGGATCCCGCCGAGTACGAGAACCGTGTTCCACCCGTCAACGGACATGTCCGTACCTTAGAGCGCCCAGCCGGGGATTCGCCTGGGAGGTCGGTCACCGAACGGGATTACTCGACCTCGACCGCGAGGTGTACCGGTTCGTGGCGCTTCGTGCGCCCCACCGCTCGATGGTCCGAACTCATCCATCCCCGGCGCGGCTCGCCGAACGGGTCAACACCGGCACCGCCGATCCGGCCAACGAGAACACCACGGCCAACACCACCCACCCGGCCCGGCCACCACCAATCAGCAGCAGCGTGAGCAGCGCCGGACCGGCCGCCTGGGCCAGGCCGGTCACCAGACCGAACACGCCCTGGTACTGCCCGAGCGCGGCCGGTTCGGCAAGGTTGTAGGCCAGGCCGGCAGAGGCGTTCGCGTGGTGAAGGTCACCGACCGTGTAGACCACGGTCGCGCACAGCAGCAGACCGACGGCGGTGCCGGTGGCCAGCCCGGCCGAGGACGCGTACAGGAGCATCGCGGCGGCCAGCACGATCCCGGCCCGGCGCATCGTCCGGGCGGCCGACGGGGTGTCCCGTACACCGTGGCTCAGCCGGACCGTCAGCAGCACGGTCAGCACCGCGTTGGTCACCAGCACCGCCGAGACCGTCGCCCGTGGGATGTGCGCCTGGCCGGCGATCCAGAGCGGTAGGACCAGGGTGAGCACCACCGCGTGCAGCGAGACGACCGAGGCGGCGGCGCTCACCGCGAGATAGGGCCGGTCCCGCAACGCGGCCAGACCACCACCCACCCGCGCCACACCGGGAGGAGGCGGCAGGGCCGGCAACCGGGTCAGCAGGCCCGCCGAGACCAGGTACGTGACCGCGTTGCCGAGCGCCAGGAGGACGTACCCGGTGCGGTTGTCGGCGGTCAGCGCGAGCCCGGCCAGCGCGGCGCCGACGCTGATCCCGACGTTCGCCACCGCCCGCAGTGTGGCGAACGCGTGCACCCGCCCCTCGGGCCCGGCGACCGCCGCGACCAGCGCCGCCCGAACCGTGAGGTTTCCCGCGACGAGCAGGGCGTCGAGGACCGCGACCACCAGGAACGTGGCGAACGACCCGACCAGCAGGTACGACGCCGCGACCGCCGCCTGCCCGAGCTGCAGGACGGCCCGCAGGGTGCGCGGGTCCCGTCGGTCGGCGAGGTGCCCCAGGGGAACGCTCGCACCGAGCCCGACCACCGCGGCGACGGTGAGGCCCACTCCGACCGAGGTGACCGGCAGCCCCACGCTCCGGGTGAGGAACAGGGCCGCCCCCGCGCTCCAGAGGCCCGTGCCGACGGTGTTGGCCAGGGTCGCCCAGGCCAGCGTCCGCACCGGCCCGACCGAGGGGACCGGCGACCAATGTCCGAGCAGGGTCAGCCGAGCCCGGCCAGGCTCGCCGGGGCGACGTTGCCGCCGGAGAGGACGAGCGCGACCGTCTCGCCCGGCCGGGTCTGGACCAGCCCGTGCCGCAGCGCCGCGAGTCCGACCGCGGCCGAGGGCTCGACCAGCAGCTTGCCGCTGTCGAGCAGTTCCCACCAGGCCGGCCGGATCGCCTCCTCCGGCACCTCCACCACCTCGTCGACCAGCTCCCGCACATGCGCGAGGGTGTGTACGCCGGCGAACGGCGCGGCCAGCCCGTCGGCGAGCGAGACCGGACGTTGGGGCAGGGGGGCCGGCGCACCGAGGCGGAGGGCGTACGTCATCGCGTTCGCGGTCACCGGTTCGACGCCGACCACCCGGGTCGACGGCGACGCCGCCCGTACCGCCGCCGCGACACCGCTGATCAGCCCGCCGCCGCCGACCGGCACCAGCACGACGTCCACCGGCACCACCGGCACCACCGGCACCGCTGGCTCCGCTGGCGAGGATTCGTCGGCCGGTGGCGTCACTTCGGCTGCCTGGTGGATCAGTTCGTCGGCCTGGTGGATCAGTTCGGCGCCGACGGTGGCCTGGCCGGCGATCACATCAGGGTCGTCGAACGGGTGCAGGATCGCGTACCCCCGTTCCTGCGCGACCGACTGGCAGGTGCCGAGCAGGTCCTCGGTGAAGATGATCTCGCCGCCGTAGCGGCGGACCGCCTCGACCTTCGTGACCACCGCCCGGGGTGGCATGCAGACCACCACCGGCAGCCCGAGGGCCCGTCCGGCGAACGCGGTCGCGGCGGCGTGGTTGCCGGCGGAGAAGGTGGCCACCCCGGGCGGCAGCTCGCCTCGGGAGCGGCGGGCCAGCAGCGCGTTGAGCACACCCCGGACCTTGAAGCTCCCGGTGTGCTGGAGGTTCTCGGCCTTGAGCAGGACCCGCAGCCCGAGGCTGTCGCCGAGCCGGGGCGACTCGACCAGGGGCGTCCGGACGATCCGGCCGGTCAGGCGGCTCGCCGCGGAGGTGATGTCGGGGCTGCTTACCAATCGCATCCCGGCACCCTACGTCCGTCCGGTACGCCGCGGGCGATCGACGTCTGCCCCCGGCGGGCTAGGCTGGCGGGGGTCCGTCGGGGACATCGGTGAGGGGAGACACGATATGCCGTGGAGCTGGCGGTACGAGGGCACGGACGGCCAGGCGGTGAGCGGGCCGGACGAGACGTTCGGCAGCCAGGCCGACGCCGAGTCCTGGATCGGCCAGACCTGGCGCGAGCTCTCCGCGGCGGGCGTCGCCACGGTGATCCTGCTCGAAGACGATCGGGTCGAGTACCGGATGAGCCTGCAACCGGTCGCCGAGTGAACCTGATGGGCTACGAGCAGCCGGGGCGGGACCGGCTCGTCCTCGGCGTACCGAGGGAGGCGTTCCGGCCGAGCCCCATCTTCCTGGCGCTGGTCGCCCTCTTCGTGGCCAGCGGTGTGATGGCCTGGAACCGGTTCGGCAATGTCCGGTTCGACGTGTTCCTCTTTGTCGTCTCGGGCTGGCTGGTCTCCCTCTGCCTACACGAGTACGCCCACGCGATCGTGGCGTTCCGGGCCGGGGACCGGGGGGTGGCGCACCGCGGCTACCTGACCCTGAACCCGCTGAAGTACACCAACCCACTGCTCTCGCTCATCCTGCCGGTGGCGATCGTGCTGCTCGGTGGGATCGGCCTGCCGGGCGGGGCGGTCTGGGTCGACCATCACCAGATCCCCGGCCGGCTGCGGCACACCCTGGTCAGCCTCGCCGGGCCGGCCATGAACGTGGTCTTCGCCGTGGTCCTGGTGCTGCCGTTCGCGTTCAGCCCGGACGTGCTCGCCCATCCCGAGTTCTGGGCCGGTGTCGCGTTACTCGGCTTCCTGCAACTCACCGCTAGCGTGCTCAACCTGCTGCCGGTGCCGGGCCTCGACGGTGGCAACATGCTCTACCCGTGGCTCTCCCCGCAGTGGCGGCGCGGCTACGACCTGATGGCCCCGTACGGTTTCCTACTGCTCTTCGCGCTGCTCTGGAACCCACGGATCAACGGCTGGTTCTTCTCGGTCGTCTTCACCGTCGGCGACTGGCTCGGGCTGCCCGGCGGGCTCTACGCCCTCGGGTACGACCTGATCCGGTTCTGGCAGGGCTGATCCGGCCGGTCCACCCCGCCGCGGGGGGGGGGGGGGGGCCCGCGCGCCCCCCCCCCCCCGGGGGCCCCCCCCGGGGCCACCCCCCGCGCCCCGGAACCGACCCGAGCTCAACGACAAGGGCCGGAGAGCGCC